>MGVM01000021.1:0-15344 GCA_001800495.1 Elusimicrobia bacterium RIFOXYB2_FULL_48_7 | reverse complement strand
GTTCACGTTATCGCCGATTACTGTGTAGTCCATTCTCTGGAACGACCCCATGTTGCCCACGATCATTTCCCCGGTGTTAAGGCCGATGCCTATGCCGATGATCGGTTTGCCTTCCTGTTTCCATTTTTCCTGCAGCTGCGCGAGCTTATCCAGCATGTCAAAAGAACAGTTAACCGCCAGCATGGCGTGGTCTGCCTGAGCAAGCGGCGAGTTCCAGAAAGCCATGATCTCGTCTCCGACAAATTTGTCAAGGGTGCCTTCATATTTGAACACTATCTCGGTCATGGCGCTGAGGTATTCGTTGAGTATGCTGACCACCTCTTCGGGAGGGTATTTCTCGGAAATCGTGGTGAATCCCCTGATGTCCGAGAAGAAAACGGTCATTACCTTTTTTTCTCCTCCGAGTTTCAGCTTGTCCGGGTTTTCAGCAAGTTCCTTGATTACCTGGGGGCTCATGTAGGATGAGAAAGTTTTCTTTATCCAGCGTTTTTCTTTTTCCTCTGTGCTGAAGCGGTAACCGGTGACCCCGGTGTAGACCAGGATCATGCCCAGTGCCGGCTTGAAAAAATCAAGGTGTATACCGAATTTTCCGAACATTAGGAGAGTTAGAAAGAAATATAGCAGAAGGCTCCCTGCGAAAATGCTTGCTCCTGCGCCAGCTTTCATATGAATGGTGGTCTGGCTAAGCAGGGCTACCAGCAGTACCATGACAAGCAGCACAATGGCGCTCGGCGCGGAATGAATGAACGAATTGCTGATTATATTGTCGATCAGGGTCGCGTGGAACTCAACTCCCGGATACATGTTTGAAGTCGGGGTAGGATAGTGGTCGAAAATACCGGTCGCGGTTGAGCCGATCAGCACTATTTTACCCTCGATCCAGTCTTTCGGGAAAAAACCGTCGTAAATAAGAGTGAAGGAGTAGGGTTTGAAGGTCAGTTCCGGCCCCAGGTAGTTGACCCAGATGAACTTGGGAATATTCAGTTCGCCGGGTTTTTTATCGAGGTACCGCGCGGCCACCGCGGCGTTAAGCGAGTAATAGTCATTGTCATCGTACGTTTCCACGGGCGTGGCGTTGCGCAGCACTCCGTCTTCACCCGGATAGGAATTGGTATAGCCAGTGGCGACGTAGGCCTTTAGTAAATCCGGTATCGGGTTTACAAGGGTCCTGGTTTCAACTTCTTTTTCAACTATCTGGTCGTTGACTGTTTCGTAGACTTTTTCATAAGAAATCTCAAAAACTGACGAACCAACAACACAATTGGCGTATTTAAGGGCGTCCCTGAAAATAATGTCCTGGTTCCTGTCCTGGCTGGGCTCTGAAAACATTATATCGACGCCGACTACTTTCACTCCCGCTTTTTTAAGGTTTCTTATTCCCCTGGCGAGGATGCTCCTGGGCCAAGGCCACCTGCCGAATCTCGCGAGAGAATCATTGTCAAGCCCCACGATAACAATCTCCCTGGAATGATCTTTTTCGCCCCTTAGCTTGAATTTAAGGTCATAAAACTTGTTTTCAAAAGTATTCAGTATGCCGAACCACCAAAGGACAAGAACGACAATAAGGGAAATAAAACCTATCAGGAAACCGATAAAAATATTGCTTTTTTTCATTATATCTCCTATTTAATCCTATTTGTCCATATATGACGAAACGCTGTAAGTGTCTGTTTGCTTATACTGGCTGCCCGAATCAGCAGCGGCAGCGTAAAACCTTGATTTGCCGATTCTTTTGTTTAAATTAACCGAATAAGCCCATATTCCGCTGCGGTTTGACCCGGAAACAAGCTGCATGGGGTAGTTTGTCGTGTAACCGCTTGAGAGGTCGCTGAAATACAGGTTTATTCCCCGGATGGCCCTGTCGTCGGCTGCCTTGCAGACAAAATCGAATTTTTTTTCTTTCTTGTCATACATTGTATTAAGTTCAATTTCCGGCTGGTTGTCAACAAGGCTGATCACCTGGGAATCACCTGAAAGCTGCCTGAGAGTTTTTTTATCAAAAAGCCCCAGGTCCAGCAGGTAGTCTCCCGCAGTGAATGATTCACCGGCTGAAAACTGGAACTCAGCTTCGCTGGTTTCCCCCGGAGAGAGGGTTATAGTGCGCGATGAAACCCATGTGTTCCTGTCAGGGCCGGATATGTTCAGGGAAACTATGAAGCCGGCTGCAAGCCCGGACGTGTTAAAGAAAGATGTTCTTAACTGGTAGAGAGTATTATATTTAAAATTGTCCGGTAGTTGCGTGAACCTTGTTTTTCCTGTAACGGGTTCCGCTTTTTTCATGACAGGAAGAGGCGGTTGTTCCTTTACCGTAACAAACAGGTTTTCACTGGAAAGTTTCTTGAACGGGAAGCTGGTTTTTGGCGGCAGGGAAGCGGTTATTTCAATGCGGTATTCACCCGGAGCGGTTTTGGCGGGTATGTCCATGGAATAATCTATTTCTTTTAAAGTCTTTGACGGCAGGAACACCACGGCAGGCGCGTGCGCCTGATTTTTCATATCTGATTTTACGTTTATGAGGAAATAATTGTTTTTCATTCCTTTATTGGATAATACAAGTTTGAAATCCAGTTTTTCCCCCGGCAGGCATTCTGCTTTTACCTTTTGCGCCGTCAGTTTTATCTGCGGGTAGTTGTAAAACCCGATAATTGAGGCTGAGACAGCCAGGAAAAATAGTGTCGTGAAAACAATCGCGCGTGTCATATTCTATTAAATTATCCGATTTGCGTCAATGTGACTTTTATCACACGCCGCTTTTAAGCCTGTTGATAATATCCTCTTGTTTCACTGTTTCCTGAGTTTTGCCTGCCATGTCCTTGAGCGTTACCGACCCGGAGTTTATTTCATTTTCTCCAAGAATAAGGGTGTATTTTGAGCCAGCAGAATCAGCCAGCCGCAGCTGCGCCTTGAAACTTTTATCCGGGTAAGGGCCGGCTACGGCAATATTGTTCCCTGCCAATGAGTTTGCCAGAAGGAATGCGTTTTTAATGATTTTTTCCTCCTGCTGGATAACAATGAATACCGGAGGTGTTTTTGCCTCCGGGGCTGTTTTTGCTCTGAGCAGGTTCACAGTTCTGTCAACCCCCATGGCAAAACCTACCGCGGGAGTCTCCTCCCCGCCGGCGAGTTTTATCAGTCCGTCGTACCTGCCGCCCGCGCAGATCGCGTCGGACCCCTGCACCTTTGCTTCAAACACGGTTTTTGTGTAGTAATCCAGCCCTCTGACAATGTAGGGGTTCACCGTGAAGGGGACCTTTGCCTCCTGCAGAAGGGACTGGAGAGCGGCAAAATGCCCGGCGCAATCAGCACAGAGCGCCTTGCTGATGACCGGAGCGTTGAGATTAACGAATTTTTCCCTGTCAAGTTTGCAGTCAAGGGCTCTCAGCGGGTTTTTTTCAATGCGGGTGTTGCAGTCGGCACAGAGCTGGGTCTTGTTCGAATTGAGAAAAGCAAGAAGCTGTGAGCGGTAATTGGCCCGGCATTCGGGGCACCCAATCGAATTTATTTCGATTATCAGCCCGCTTATTCCAAGCGATGCGTAGATATCATTCATCAGCAATATAAGTTCCGCGTCGGCTACTGGGTGCGGGTTGCCGAAATATTCGCACCCGGACTGGAAAAATTCCCTGCGCCTTCCGCCCTGGGGCCTTTCATACCTGAACATGGGTCCCGTGTAGCAGAATTTGCTTACGGGAAAAGCTGTATTGAGGGCATTTTCCAGGTAAGCCCTCACCACGCCAGGCGTGCCTTCCGGGCGCAGCGCGAGCTGGCGTTCTTTCTTGTCCTTGAAAGTGTACATTTCCTTTTCTACGATGTCCGTGGTTTCACCGGTTGCGTGTATGAAAAGCCCCGCTTCCTCAAATGTCGGCAGGCGGATTTCTTTATACCCGCGAAGTTTCATCATTGTGCGGGCAGTCTCTTCGGCTTTAAGGTACAGCAGCAGGTCTTCCGGGAGTATGTCGTACGTTCCTCGGACTCTCTGGTATCTGTGTTTCATGGTCAGTCCTGTAACAACGATTTCAATTTATTTTCATCTTTGATGACTATGTTTTTGCCATAGTAGGAGATGTAATTAAGCTTTTTCAGCCTTGAACAGGCCCTGGCGGCCATTTCCCTGACCGTGCCTGCCAGTTCGGCGATTTCCTTGTGGTCCAGCGAAAGGCATATTTTTTTACCGTCAGATGTTTTTCTTCCGTATTTTTTGCTCAGGTTCAGGAGGATCCTGATAATCCTTCCGAATACATCCTGGAAAGACACCAGCTCGATTTCCTTGTCTGCCAGGCGTAGCCGGCTTGCTATGACAGAAAGCAGGTTCAGGCATATGTCCGGGTTTTTTTTCAACACGCTCATGAAATCCTTTTTATGAATCACTATCAGGGTTGAGTCAGCCGTGGTTTCGGCGGAAGCGGAGCGTTTCCTTTCGCCGAACAGGGCGAGTTCCCCGAAAAACTCCTTGGGTCCGAGATAAGCGAATATTTTTTTTCTGTGCCTGGTCTGCCCGAATATTTTCAGCGAGCCCGATATAATGACATATAATGAATCGCCTGGAGTGTTCTGGGAAAAGACCCTGCGTCCTTTTTCATAGTACTTGATCTTCGCAATTTTTGAGAATTTTTGCAGGTCTTTCCGGGAAAAACCCGAGAACAGTTTGACGTCATTGAGCAAACCAGCGATATCGTTTTTTTGTTTCATGGCAACCCCCTTAATGTTCTTTATCCGCTCCGCTTTCTAGAAGAAAGTAAAACCTGCTCCCCTTTTCGGATGTTTTTTCAATGTCAATTTTGCCCTTGTGGGCTTCAATTATCAGCTTGCAGGTCGCGAGGCCAAGCCCCATGCCCTTCACCTGGCCGGTGAAAGATTCCTCTATCTGGAAAAATTCCTGGAAAAGCCTGGGTTTCTGCTCCGGCTGTATACCGGGGCCGTTATCTTCTACGGATATGCCGAGCATGTCGTCTTGCGTGTATTTGTCAAGAAATACGGTTTTCTGTGCGCCGGGATTGAATTTGACAGCGTTTTCAATGAGATTTTTCAGGACAATGATTATCATTGATTCATCTGCGATAACCTGCGCCGCCTGGTTCAGAGTTGGGCTTACAGTTACAGCAGTCTTGTTGACATAGATGAAATCCTGCATTTTCAGAAGGGTTTTCCTGATAAGATCGTCGAGCTTAACGGGTTTTCGCTCGATCTTATGCTGGCCGGATTCTATTATCGTGAAATCAAGAAGCTTGTTCACCAGGTTGTCCAAGTGCTGGCCCTGCTGGTTTATTACGTCCAGGAAGTGTTTTTCCTCGCTTGAATCCTCGTACTTCTGAGAGAGTATATCGCTGTAGCCGATTATGGATACGAGCGGAGTTTTCAGCTTGTGCGAGATCAGGGAAAGGAAATTCCTTTTTAGCAGCTGTTCCTTTCGCTCTTCTGTGACGTCGTGAAAAAGCAGCATGAACCCTATCGGTTTTTTCTTTTCGCTCAGGATGCGGCTGAGCTTTCCCAGGAAATACAGCTGACGGCCGTTATGCGCGAAATCCAGTGAGATGATGTTCTCGGGGTTGTTGAACGCTGCTCTGAAATCGGGTGTGACGGTGAAATCCCTGAATGTTTCAAATACATCGCATTTCATGCCGCCGATGAGCGAACTGCAGGCGTTATTGCAGAAAATAATATTCCCGGAAATGTCGCAAAATACGGCAGCGTCCGTCATTTGCGAAAATATCAGTTCGAATTTTTCTTTTTCCGTGTTGAGGCTTGAGAACAGCCGTGATGTTTCGATTGACACTGCCGCCTGGGCGCTGAAGGCTTCCAGTATTTGCTGATCCTCAACTGTAAAGCCCGTGTTTTCAAGGGAGTTGATCACCTCGATAACGCCCAGCATGGTGTCCTTGTAGATCAACGGGACGGCGATGATGGAATTTGTCCTGAATTCGGAAAGCTGGTCGATATGCTTGGCCCACCTTTTGTCGCCCGAGACATTGTTGACTATCAGCGATTTCTTTTCCTTTGCCACCCAGCCGGCTATGCCTTCGCCTACTTTCAATTTTATCTGCTTTATTTTCTGTTCTTTACCCCCGCCTAGGACCACGTCAAAGACAAGTTCGCCCGCGTTTTCCTCCAGAAGCAGTAAAGACGCGGCCTCGGCGGATACGATTTTCATCGCCAGTTCCATTATTTTGGACAGCACTTCTTCCGCGTTAAGCGTGGAGGATAGCGCGCAGTTTGCCTGGAGCAGCAGGTTAAGGTTCTGTTCGGTCAGGTTCATTGTTTTTTCTTCAGGGTTTTCTGTTTTTCAATATGCTGTTTGTAATATTTAGAGAACTCATGAGTTCCGTCGCCCTCGGAGAAGAAAAACATAAGGTCTGTCTGCGCCGGGTTAAGGGCGGCTTCTATGGAGGCAATCCCCGGATTGCATATCGGCCCCGGAGGCAGCCCTTGATGCCTGTAAGTGTTGTAGGGAGAGTCGAATTTTATATCCTTATATGTCAGTTTTCCGGCGAACTTTTTCTTGGCGTACCTTACCGTTGAACAGGACTCAAGCATCCACCCTTTTTTAAGCCTGTTCTGGAATATTCCGGATACAAGGGCCCTTTCTTCCGGCAAAACGGTTTCTTTTTCAATTATGGAGGCAAGTATCACGGCCGAGCGGGTATTCATTTTCTGTTTTTTCGCCTGATCTTCCATATCAGTAGCAAATTTTTTCCTGAATTCGCCCGTCATTATGTTGACGATTGCCTGCTCCTTTGAACCAAACGGTATGAAGTACGTTTCCGGGAAAAGGTACCCCTCCAGGTTCTGTTTCTTCACTATTTCCAGGAATTTTCCGCTATTAGCCAGGCCCTTCTGTTCAAGCAGGGCAGCAACCTGTTCCGCGGTGAAGCCCTCGGGTATAGTGGTTTTTATGGAGTAAATCCTGCCTTTCCTGAGTAAATCCATTATCTTGAACATGTCCATTTTCTGGTTAAGCTTGTAAGTGCCGCTCTGGAATTTTTTCGCTGAACCGTTCAAGTTGGAAAAAAACATGAATAAGCCCTTGTTGGTTATAAGCCGGTTGTCATAAAGCGTGTCTGCGATGGTTTTTCCGCTGCTGCCCTGCGGGATCGTTACAATAACCTCCCTGTTGGGTATGGAATAATTATAAAAAAGCGCGGCAATGAGGGTCACGGCAAGAAGTATGAATATTATGCGTGCCAGTGTTGATTTCATAACTTTATTCTTTCCAGGTAAGTCTCGAGCAGCAGAGTCGCCGCCAGTTTGTCAACGGCGGTTTTTCTTTTTTTGCGCGAAACGTCGAATTCTATCAGCCGCGCGTTTATTTCCCTGGACGAGAACCTTTCGTCTACGAGCTCTATGTCCGCCGTCGTGGCGTTTTTCACTGTTTCCGCGAAAGCAAGGGCTTTTTGGGATGACTCGCTTTTTGTGCCGTCAAGCCTCAGGGGCAGGCCGATTATTATTTTCGTGACTTCCTTCTCGCTTATGATGGTTTTTAATTTTTCAATTTCAGTGCCGTCATTGTCCAGCGTGGCATAAGGCTGGGCGGTTATTCCCAGGGGGTCGCTCAACGCGATCCCGATCCTTTTTTCACCGTAATCAATTGCGAGAATTCTCATTTGGGTTCCTATTCTCCAGCATCATCTGTGAAACGGTCAGAAACTTGAAACCCCTGAGCCGCAGCATGCAGATTATTTTTGGCAGCGCTTCCAGTGTCCTTTCCCTGCCCATGTGGAGCAATATAATGCCGTTCGGCCGCGTATTAGACAGTACGTTTTGTATGATATCCTCGCTGGTAGTGCTGCTCTCGCAGTCTTTTGGCAGTACCGACCACAGGACGGTTGTATAACCCGACAGCGAAGCATCGCTCAGGTTTTTTTTGCTGTATTGCCCGCCGGGCGGCCTGAAAAGATAAGTGTTTTTCCCTGTGGTATTTTTGATAATTGTCCTGGTTATTTCAAGTTCATTGAGCAAAGCGTTCCTTGTGAGCTTTTTAATATGCCTGTGGTTGTAGGTGTGCCCCCCGAACTCGTGGCCCTTTGACGCGATGAGTTTCATTAATTCAGGGTTCTTCCGTGAATGGCTGCCGACCACGAAAAAAGTGGCCTTGACGTTTTCATTTTCCAGTATATCAAGGAGCTTATGGGTGGACCCGCCGGGATAAGGGCCGTCGTCAAAAGTCAGTGCTACGCTATGGGGGTACCTTTGCTGCATGGCTGCGTAGGGTTGCTGTGTTCCCTTGGAAACGATCTTAACGCTGCCGGTCAGGATGAAAACCAGTATTACAAATATGATCTGGTACCTGTGTACGGTAAAATTAAATTTCATAAATTATTCTGCCGCGACAAACAGCCGTATTTTACAGCTTTTATTATATTAAAAAAAAGGCGGCACTACAACTGAGCAAGGTTTGAGTATGGTACGAAACTCAAATCGTCTAGAGATTTGAGCAACAGGTTTGACTGAGTTGTAAGATTTGTGTTTTGGGGCTATTTATTGAGTTCTATGCGGAGCATGTTGAGCAGGTGGTTGGCGGAGCGTTCCTTTATTTCAACCCTGGTTCCGGAAAAGTGCATCGTTTCGGTTTTTGGTTTTTTAAGGCCGGTTACCGCGAAACTGACAGTACCCACGGGTTTTTCGGGCGTGCCGCCGGAAGGGCCTGCTATACCGCTGAGCGCGGCCGCGAAATCGCTGCCGGTGAGTTTATTTGCGCCATTGGCCATTTCCAGGGCGGTTTCTTCCGAAACGGCGCCATGCTTTTCGATGGTGCCCGGATTGACTTTCAGGATCTCGATTTTTGAATGGTTTGAGTATGAAACGATTCCTCCCTGGAAGAACAGGGAACTGCCGGGAATGTTGGTGATTTTATTGGCTAGTAGCCCGCCCGTGCAGGACTCGGCCAGGGAAAGCGTCTTTTTATGCCTGATCAGCAAGCCGCCCACTACGCTTTCAAGGGTCTGTGAGTCTTCGCCGTAAATACTATTCCCGAGCAGTTTGTAAAATTCCGCCTTTATGCTGTGAAGCAGCTCGTCGATTATCAGTTCATCCTCGCCGGTGATAGTGGTCTTGATGCTTATGCCGTTCAGGTGAGCCAGGATGGTAAAGGAAACCGAGCCGCTTTCGAGCTTTCTTTCTGTTTCGATGACCGGGTTGATTATTTCATTTACCTTTGATTCGCCAAACCCGAAAACGTGCAGGGTTTTTGATTTTGAGATGATAGTACTGTATTTGTCTTTCAACAACGGCAGCACGAACGACTCAAACATCGCGTGCATTTCCTTCGGCGGGCCCGGAAGCAGGATAATCAATTTCCCCCCCCTGGGGGGTTTCAATAATCTGGCCCGGGGCGGTTCCGTGCTTGTTTTCTATTGCCTTGGCGCCTTCAACAAGGAAAGCCTGTTTTTTATTTGAATCTATTGATATTTTATAGCCCCTTGCCTTTATGTATGTTTCGAGTTTTTTAAGCAAATCTTCCTGCAGGACCAGCTTTCTACCGAGAGCTTTTGCGGCAGCTTCGCGCGTGAGGTCATCGAAAGTCGGCCCGAGGCCGCCTGTCACCAGGGCAATGTCGGATTTATCAAAGGCGCCCTTGAAGGTTTCAGTCATTTCTTCCATGTTATCAGGGATGGTTTTTGAGGAATTCAGGTGGAGTCCAAGGGAACTGAGGTGTTCCCCGATGTAAGAGGTATGGGTGTTGATTTTTCCGTACAGAAGCTCATTTCCGACGCAAATCAGTTCAATTCTCATTGAATTGGATGAAACCCCGAATTGCTACCTTGTATAATTCGGGGCTTAGTTATAAAACCCGACCTTCTTTTCTTCTATTACCTGGGGTTTCTTGATCTCCCCGAATTGCTGTTCATATCTTTTGATGTTGTCGTTTATGGCAAGCATAAGGCGTTTTATGTGCGCGGGTGACGTAATGATCCTGGACCTTACCTTGGCTTTCGGCGCTTGCGGCTGTATGAATATGAAATCGAGCACGAATTCTGTTTCATTATGGCTTATCATTGCCAGGTTGCAATAGACCCCCTGGGATGTTTGTTCGTCGATTTCAATCTGGATCTGCTTGCTTGCCATGGGCGGCTGGTTAGGTGTCTGGTTTTGTTCGCTCATTTTTCTCTCCTGTTAAAACTTTATCTCTTTAACCACTTTTTCAAGGGTAGGTTCTACGACTACAGGCTGCTTTATGGACTTTATCGCCCTGTCGGGGTCTTTAAGCCCGTGGCCCGTGAGTACGCAGACAGCGGTCTTATCGCCCTGTTTCTTGAGTTTTCCAGAGTGTTTTATCAATCCTGCTACGGATGCTGCGCTTGCCGGTTCCACGAAAACACCTTCAAGAGCCGCAAGCAGTTTGTACGCATTCAGGATTTCAGAGTCCGTGACGGCTTCAATTACCCCACTGGATTCATCCCGGGCGGCTTGCGCCTGTTTCCAGCTCGCCGGGTTGCCTATTTTTATCGCTGTAGCTATAGTTTTAGGGTGCTTGACGGGCCTGCCGAGTACTATCGGCGAGGCCCCGCTGGCCTGGAATCCCATCATCCTGGGCAGTTTGCCGCGGCAGTATTCCTTGTAGCCCTTCCAGTAGGCGGTGATGTTACCGGCGTTACCCACCGGTATGAAGTGGTAATCCGGGGCTTTGCCCAGGAAGTCAACTACCTCAAAGGAACCGGTTTTCTGGCCTTCTATCCTGTAAGGATTAATGGAGTTTACAACGGTTACGGGGTATTTTTCTCCGATCTTCCTGACTATCGTGAGGGCTTCGTCAAAGTTGCCTTTTATGGCTATCACCCTGGCGTTGTGCATCATTGCCTGGGAGAGTTTTCCCAGGGCTATGGACCCCTGGGGGATAAGGACTATGCACTTGATGCCTGCCCGGGCTGAGTAGGCCGCCGCGCTGGCCGAGGTGTTGCCGGTTGAGGCGCATATAACTGCCTCAGCTCTCGCTTCAGCAGCCTTGGATATGGCCATTGTCATACCCCTGTCCTTGAAGGAACCAGTAGGGTTGAACCCCTCGCATTTCAAGTAAATCTTTAAGTTAGATAACTTCAAGTAACGCTCTAGGTTTTTGGCCCTTAGTAGAGGAGTATTGCCCTCGTAAAGGCTTATAACAGGGGTTTTGCTGGTAACCGGCAGGTATTTCCTGTACCGGTCAATCAGACCTTGGTACAATCTAGTCAGCTCCTTCGAACGCTTCCTGTTTCCCGCCAATTACCGGCGGATTTACCTTTACATCAACCGCCTTGGCGTATTTCTTTACTATATCAACAGTGTTTTTGACGTTAAGTTTGTCAAAAAGGAAGCTCAGTTTCTGCTCCAGGGAGGCCGCTATTTTGGTGCGGTCGGCTTCCGGTATGGACCACATCTGTTTCTTGAATGGGCCATTGGCTTTCTTGCGGGCTTTATAGATGAACTGCAGTTCAGTGTCCGTTTCCTTTCTTTCTGAGGCACAGTTCGCGATGCACCAATCGTGGATCTCTTTTTTAAGCTTTTCCGGGAACGCCGGGTGGTCCATTATCATGTTCTGGAACTCGGTGGCAAGGTGGATCTCGGAGGTCTCAACCTTGGCGAACTTGTCAAACAAATCAGCCGGAAGGGTAGAGGCGCCGTGCTGGACGCAGCCGGAAATCTTGTAGTCCTTGCGGCAGATCTGCCCCAGTTTGTCAAGTACGTCAAAATCAAGCTTAACCTTGGCTATTGTGCCGTCCGGAAGAGGTACTCCGCCGTGGGTGGTGCCTGTCTGGACCGCCATTTTGGAAATACCCGGAATATTGCCGATTATGTTCAGATAACCCCCCAAATAAGCGCGAAGCTCTGGTTCGTTTGAATTTGCGCTGCCGATCTCGCCGATTTCCCCGCCGAGCATTATGCTTATGCCCTTGGGTTCAATGCTTCTGATGTACTTGGTCAGTTCGGCCGCGATTTCGTAGTTGAGTTTCTGCTGTTCTTCTATGGTCTTTTTTGACAGGTCAACAAGAGTTGAAGTGTCGAGGTCAATATTATAGTAACCTGCTTCAATTGATTCCTTGATAAGGTCCTTGGCGCCCTTCATTTCCTTCGCGGCATCTTCCTTGTATTTCTTCCCGTTTACCTGATAGTGGTCGCCCTGGATGAATATCGGATATGGATAGTTTTCCTTGATGGCCGCGGCGAGCATGACTGCGGTAAATTCGGCCGGTTTCTGGCCGGTATAGCCTGATTCTGAACGGGCGATTTCGAATATGAAAAGCCCCACATTGTCTTTCTTTGCCGCCCTGAAAATAGCCCTGGCGAAATCATAACTCAATCCCCGGACGTTGATCGCAGGAACAGTAAAACCCTTTATATTCCCCTCGCCCCTGGCCTTATAAATATCGAAAATCGAGGCCGGGCCGTTACCGGTCTTTTTGCCGATGAGCCTGACAATGAAACAGGCAAGGCCGCGCACTTCCTCGCTTGGCGAGAATGCCGCGTTCCATATGATTTCATCTATCAGTTCGCTTCTTAATTGTTTATCGTTAAGAATCTCGATAGCTGAACCATCCTTTTCAATTTTGAGTACGTCTTTGAGGCTGTCCAACAGTGCTTTTTTGTCTGCATGTTCCTTCATTTGTTCCCTCCTAATTGGTTTTTTTTGCTGTTTTCCGTGAAGTTACCCAGGATACGGTATTTTTTATACCGTGCTTTCAGCAGTTCCGGTATTTTCATTTTATTGAGCTTGGCCAGATTTTTAATGAGTGATTTTTTCATAGCGTCCGCTGTTGCAGCGATATCCCTATTGGCGCCGCCAAGCGGCTCGGGAATGATTTCGTCTATTGTTTTCAATTGATAAAGGTCCGGGGCGGTGATTTTCATGGCTTCGGCTGCTTCCGCGTACCTGGAAGAATCGTGGAATAATATGGACGCGCAGCCCTCGGGGCTGATGACTGAGTACCACGCGTTTTCAAGCATCAGTATCCTGTCGGTAACGCCTATTCCCAGCGCTCCGCCGGAACCGCCTTCGCCGATTATTATGGAAATAAGAGGGGTTTCCAGGATAGACATCTCCCTCAAGTTCCGGGCAATCGCCTCGGCCTGTCCCCTTTCTTCCGCCCCAATCCCCGGGTAGGCGCCCATGGTATCGATGAAACAGATCACCGGCCTGCGGAATTTCTCGGCAAGTTTCATCACGCGAAGGGCTTTCCTGTAACCCTCCGGGTGCATAGATCCGAAATTCCTGTCCATCTTTTCCTGCAGTTCCCTGCCTTTTTGCTGGGCTATAATGGCGACTGGATGAGTATCAAGATTCGCGAAACCTGTGACCAGGGCCTTGTCGTCAGAAAAGTTCCTGTCGCCATGAAGCTCGGTGAAATCGGAGAAAATAAGGTTTATGTAATCCAGGCTGTAGGGTCTTTTCGGATGGCGGGCAAGTTTCACCCTCTGGGCCGGTGTGATATTTTTATAGATGTTAAGCTTCAGGCCGTTGCATTTTTCTTCAAGTGTTTTTATCTCGGCCGGGTTTTCGGAGAGTTTTTTCAGTTCCGCTATTTTGTTTTCGAGCTCTATGATGGGCTGTTCAAAATCCAGCCCCTGGAAATCTTCCGCCATAATGTTCCTTTTTTTAGAACTTCGTCTGGTAGTTTATTTCGACCAACCGGTCTATCTCGGTGTTTCTCGGGGATGCTAGGTCCTTGAAGGCAAAATCGATGTAGATATCTTCAGTAGGATAAAGCCTGACGGCGGCATTGAGCCGGGTGTCATCCATATCGTGGAAAAGATTGTCGTATTCGGCTATCAGACCGAGGATTTTTGTTTCGTCGTCGGCAAGGGTATAATCCAGGCCTATAAATCCGTAGACTTTGGCCACATCCCTGTTATTCTCGGTGGTAAAGTTAACGTTAGCTCCCAGATGCGTCATCAGGTTTGCGGTAAAAATCTCTGTGTCGGTCACCAGGAAAACGCCTTTTTCCCTGTAATCATAAAGACCGCTGCCGTTATTGTAGATATAGCCTTGACCGTCATAGCCTATGGCAATAGCGGGCATGTTTTTTGAACCGTCAAACAGCCTGAATTTAAGGTTGAGAACAGGCCTGCGCGGTTCCGGGTCCTGGGTGCCTATAAGCCGGTCGATGTCCCAGGAAAACCCGATGTTCAGCCGGCGGAAAACGCCGAAGGAAAGCTGGGGTATTACACCGCCTCCCCGGTAAAGACGGAAGTTGAGGTCCATGGAATAATAGTCCACAATTGCCGCGGTTGGAGTGTCAACCAACTTTATGGAAGCCGCGAACGCGCCGCCTGGCTGTAAGACCAGGAGGGCTGCGAGTAAAAACTTTGCTGCTCTATTTCTTTTGGCCACTTGTCGGTTTCCCTTCAGCTTTTTTTGGAGCGCTCTTCGGTTCAGGAGTCATCCTTCCCTTGACCCTTTCCAGCGAGGTTTTTGCCAGCTGGCTTATGTATGAGTCAGGGTCCTTCGCGGTCTTTTCAAGCACCGGTATGACTTTTTTATCGTTGATGTAACCAAGAGTTTCAATGGCTGAAATGCGTATCGATTTGTCCTTGTCCGAGGCCATGGCAATAGCGGCGTTCATCCCGGAATTATCGTTTAGTTTTGCCAGGAAGTTCGCGGCGATCATTGAGGTGGCCTTGTCCTTGCTTTCAAGCATGGGCTTGATTTTCGGTATGCTTTCGGTGTCGCCCAGCTGGGCCAGCACTTTTATAGTGTCGGTGCGGACTGCCTGGTTTTCGTCGTTGAGCAGTTCCCTTATCTGCGGCAGAGCTGTCTTGTCGCCTAGCGTGGCGAAAGCATTGAGAACGCTGCGTTTCATGTTGGGATTCTTGTCTTTGAGAGCGTTTGAAAGGTCGGGTATGGCTTCTGTGGCCCTAATGGTCCCGAGCGTCTGCGCGCATGCAAAACGCACGCCGTCAATGGGGTCATTAAGCCCTTTTACGAGCGCAGAAACAGCGGATTTATCGTTCAAATAGCCAAGGGAAATCGCGGCAGTCTGCCTGACCTGGGATTCTTTTTCGTCGGTTACCATTTTTGCCATATCAGCCACAGCTTCCCTGGCATGGAAGCTTCCGAGCGCGTTGCACGCTTCCATCTTCACGAAAGGATCGGAATCCTTCAGCATCGGGATGATAAGCGCGACGGCCTTCTGGTTCCTGATCGCTATGAACTCGGTAATGCCCTGGCGCCGGACCACGGCGTTGTCTTTATTTTTTATTTTTTCAGAAGCCGCGGTAAACGGGTCAACCTGCGGAGCAGCAGGTGCAGGAGGTTGTACGGGCGATGGTGCCGCGGCTGGTGTTGTGACCGCGGTTGCTGCGGGTTTTTCGGCCGTGGCAGCAGTTCCAGTGACCGTTGCCGGAGTCTCGGTTTTTACCGTTTCAACCGGGCCTGTTACAGG
>MGVM01000020.1:2120-6382 GCA_001800495.1 Elusimicrobia bacterium RIFOXYB2_FULL_48_7 | reverse complement strand
CCTGGGCTGGACTGATGCCGGCCCTGCCACCAGTGTAACAGCAACCGGTTTGACGCTCACTCTGGGAACGACATATTATTTCAGTGTCAAGGCGCGCAATGGAGCCGGCCTTGACAGTATTTCCGCAACAAATTCAAACGGCCAATATGTATCAGGCGGGAACGTCACTAAACCTGCAGCGGCCGCATATCCGAATCCATTCAAAATCTCAAGCGCCGCTCCCATGAAATTCTCAATTACGAATACAACGGGCGCGGATGTTAAAATATATACAATGAGCGGCAGGTTGGTAAAGGAACTGACAATTCCTGCAGGATCGAATATCGTGAATTGGGATGGGCGCAATAACGATGGAGAAAACACTGGAAGAGGCATATACCTTTACACAATAACGGACGCGACAGGGCAAAAAACGACAGGCAAGCTGGCAGTGACAAAGTGAGTGCCATATCTGTTAGAACCGTTTCTGATTTCGCAACGTTTTTTGTATAATACATCACGTGTGCTATACAATGATTAAAACAATTAAGTTAAAATTTCTTTTACTTCTGTTTTTACTAACCCCTTTCCCCTGCTTAACATCAAGCCTATCACCTGATCTTTACGCTGACACTCATGCAGCGCTAAGCAGTTCATACGTTGATGTATCCAGTGCGATTGCCGGCTCTTCATCGGGAGACACAGTATCAGTGCCAGCAGGAACATCCACCTGGAACAGCCGCATGATTATCACCAAGGGGATCAATTTAATAGGCGCCGGGGTAAACAAAACAGTCATAATAGACGGTTATCCCTGTGCTCATACCTGGAATGATTCTTTTTTCATTATATACCAACCATCAGATTTTTCAGGCAATTACACGTTTAGAATATCAAGTTTTACTTTTAATTTGAACAATAACTGCAGCGGAATTGTCCTTGACGGTACCGGAAGCAATGTCATTCAAACAAAAATCAGAATAGACCACAATTCCTTTATAAATGCATATGACCAGGCGCTGGAAAATCAAGGCATGCGGGGAGTTGTGGACAATAATACATTCAATAATATTGGTTATCCGTTACGCTCATCCTACGGTGACCCACAATCCTGGTGGGATAACTGGGGAGGGGTTGAATTCGGAGCCGCAGACAACAATATGTATTTTGAAGATAATACGCTGACCGGGATAGCAGATCATGTTGTATGCGATTGCCAGGAAGGGAATAGATATGTATTCAGGTACAATACAATTACCACTACGAAATCGTGGCAGGGGTTGTTTGACATGCATGGCAACCAGCCGGGTGGTTTTTATGGTTGTTTTGGCGGGGAAATATACGGCAACCAGATTAACGGGGCTGCAACCATAAGATTGCTGGACCATCGGGGCGGCAAGGCGCTGGTATTTAATAATAATGCTAATACGTCTTATCTGGAACTTCAGGTCAGGGAAGAATTTGATGATTCACTTGATCCTACGACAAATCCCCAGCCCCAGCATATTTCAGACAGTTATTACTGGAATAACAGAAAAAATTTAACAGGGGATTGGAATGGTGTCACTGAAGGGGGGCATGTCGGGGATATCCCCCTTAGAAACCGGGACTTCTATGTTTACCTGCCCACGGAGACTTTTAACGGTACCTCAGGCATGGGAGCCGGGTTGCTTGCTGACCGCCCTGCCACCTGTACTCCCGGGACGGCCTACTGGGCTACCACCCAAAACTGCTCAGATCTTACCGGCATGGTAGGCGTAAAACCTTCAACCCCTATTGCAGGGACTTTGTACAAATGCACATCAACAAATACCTGGACTCCGTATTACATTCCTTATCCCTATCCGCATCCGTTGCGTTGGGATTCCAGCGACACGACTGCGCCTTCTGCTCCGGGAATCGTCAATGACGGTACCGGCGCGGATACCAGCACCACCATTTCAATTACGCAGCTAAGCGCTAACTGGGACTCCTCGGCGGATGCCGAGTCGGGTATTTCAAGCTATCAATATGCCATAACCAGCAACACAGCAATAAGTAACAAGATAGTTGGCTGGACAACTATCGGGTTAAACACAAGCGTAACAAGGACAGGCCTGGCATTGACAGTCGGGGTGACCTATTACTTCAGCGTGAAAGCAGTCAACGGCGCCGGTCTGACAAGCGCGGCGGCAAACTCAAACGGGGCCCTTGTGATAGATGTAACGCCGCCCGTAATGGGCCCGGGAGGGGTAAGGGACGGAACAGGAGCGGATATTCAATGGTCCCAGACAAGTAATTCGCTTTCAGGGAACTGGGATACTGCTGTTGACGCCGAGTCGGGTATTTCAGGATACCGGTACGCTATAGGCGTAACGCCTGGCGGGACCGGTATTTTGGGCTGGATTTCCGTAGGAAACTATGTCCTGGAGGTTACAACAAACAGTTTAACGCTTATTGTAGGTACAACTTACTATTTCAGCGTTAAAGCAATCAATGGAGTCGGATTAATAACCAGCGCTGTAAATTCCAACGGCCAGTATGTGGTGTCAATAGACACCAACGACACAACGCCGCCCACGACACCCGCCCAGGTCAGGGACGGGCTGAATACAGTATCTGAAACCGGTATCAACTATACGACTATAACAATACAAGCCAACTGGGATGCCTCGGTTGACGCCGAGTCAGGCATTGCCAAGTACTGGTGGGCAGTAGGCACCACCCCGGGAAGCAGCAACATAAAGAACTGGACCAATATCGGGCAACTGACATTAGTAGATTACACGGGATTTTCATTAACGCCCGGGGTAACATATTACGTGAGCGTGAAAGCTGAAAACGGGGCAGGGTTGCAGAGCAGCACGGCGACTTCAAGCGGGCAGGTGGTATCATATTTCATTGATACGACCCCGCCTGCAGCGCCTGTGCAGGTCAGGGATGGTACAGGAGCCGATATTCAATGGGCCATGACAAATAATTCACTTACCGGGAACTGGGATACTGCCGTTGACGCCGAGTCGGGTATTTCAGGATACAAGTATGCGATAGGCGAAGCACCGGGTGCAACCGATGTCTCGGGCTGGATTTTCGTGGGAAGCAATGTTTTGGCGATTACAAAAACCGGTTTAACGCTCTCGCCGGGCTCTACATATTATTTCAGTGTAAAAGCAATAAATGGCGCCGGACTAACAAGCAGCGCAGCAAATTCCAACGGACATTATGTGATTACAATAGACACAAACGACACAACTCCGCCTGCAACACCTGCGCAAATCAGGGATGGGCTGAATACAATATCTCAAACAAGTATTAACTATACAACTACAACAATTACAGCAAACTGGGATGCCTCGGCTGATGCCGAGTCAGGAATTGCCAGATACTGGTATACTATATGCACAATCCCGACAGGAAACGATGTAAAGGGCTGGACAGATAACGGGCAGTTAACATTAGTTTACTACTCGGGGTTGTCCTTAACACCAGGAGTAACATATTACGTCAGGGTGAAAGCGGAGAATGGAGCAGGGTTGCAGAGCGCTATCGCGACATCCATCGGCCAGGTAGTGATGCCTGATACAACAGGGCCCGTAATTTCAGGAGTCTCAGCGCAAAATATAACAACGACAAGCGTAAAAATATTTTGGACTACAGATGAACCTTCCACCAGCCAGGTGGAATACGGCAGAACCATAAACTACGGTAAATTTACAATTGAAGACCCTCTGGGCGCATTAAAATCTACCCACGACATATTGTTGACGGATTTAATAACCGGCAGCGTATATTATTTCAGGGTAATATCAAGGGATGCAGCAGGAAATGAAACTACCAGCGCGAATTACACATTTACGGCGCTTGCTCCTATAATTCCAATAAACCAGGGAATACACGCCTACCCGAACCCTTATAACCTGTCCCGCCCCGGCGGGATGAAATTCCGGATTGCCGGAATGACCAGCGGAGAAGTAAGCATTTACACCATAAGCGGGCGGTTAATAAAGAAACTGACTGGCTCGACAGAAATAAGCTGGGATGGCACCAATAAAGACAATGAAAAAGTACCAAGAGGAATATACATATATACGATAACACAAGCCAATGGCGATAAAATAACCGGCAAAATTGCAGTGACGAGGTGAGTGCCAGCCCTCCGTAGAAGATAAAGAAATGAAAAATCTGGTTATCAACAGCGAAGACTTCGGGATGTGCCACAGCGTTAATACAGGGACCATAATAGGTTTCACAGATGACATTCTCACCCAAAACAACCATAATGACTGGAATTTACGATTTGTATT
>MGVM01000020.1:379-2048 GCA_001800495.1 Elusimicrobia bacterium RIFOXYB2_FULL_48_7 | reverse complement strand
TCAAGAACCCCCTTCAAGACACTGTTCAAGAAAACCCTGTCAAGAAAGCACTGTCAAGAAAGCCCTTGACTTATTGGGTTTTCGTGCTATACTAATACTGGCAACCAATCCAACTAATACAACCAATCCAGCCGTAACACGATTCAAGGGGGAAGCAAACCGTGGAATTCCAAAAAATAAACTTCGACAACTCAAAACCGCTCTATCTCCAGGTAAGCGATTTCCTGGAGAAAAAAATCACAACCGGGGAAATAAAAGTAGGAGAGAAACTCCCGCCGGAAAAAGACCTCCGCAAAACAATAAACGTAAGCATTGATACCATGAGGGAAGCCCTGTCAAAACTTGAAAAACACGGGTATCTCTCTCGCAGGCCCAATCACGGGACGTTCGTTATCAGTTCCAGCCCGGTTGCTGAAACCGGATCCATAGTGAAAAACGGCATTTGCCTGCTCATGTTCCCCATGGGAGAAACCAGCACTTATCCGGACGTTCTTGCTCATCCCCAGGGAGCCAGGATAATCAAGGGAATAGAGGAAAAAGTAAGGGAACAGAATTCCTTCCTTATATATAAGACTTTAAACGGCAAAGATGAAGAAATACCCTTTAATGACAGGGAAAAAGAAGTCTCCGGCCTTATCACGATGGGGTGCAGGTCCCAGCAGTACCTGAAAATGCTCAAAAAAACAGGCATACCTTTCGTGATGGTGGATGAGCTGCCCTCGAAAGCTATAGTTGACAACGGGGTTGATGTCGTTGTTGACGACGATTTTCAGGGCGCCTACCTGGCTACAAGGTATTTGATCAAGCTGGGCCACAGGAATATATTGTTTCTTGTTGAGTCCTGCAACCACGAGTACTTCAGGGTTGAAAGGTTTAACGGATACAAGCTGGCGCTCAAAGAAAATAGCATCCCATTAGACAAGGGCCTGGTCATTGAAACAGGCAGGTTTGACCAGGATCTCAGCTTCACCATGGTAAACGGGTTATTGGACAGATCCGGACCGGATCTGTCCGCGCAACCGCCATTCACCGCGATATTCTGCGTAAGCAACTCGCTGTGCATGGGGGCGATGAAAGCGCTTGGCAACAGGGGGTTGAGGATACCGGATGATGTCAGCATAATAACCGTAGACGACCTGCCCGGTTTCACCCAGGTAACCGAAGATTACGAGGAAAAAGGTAGGATCGCCTTCAAACTGCTCACTGAAAGAATCGAAAACAAAAACCTGGAACCCAGGAGAATTGTAGTACCGCGCAAACTTGTTATCGGCACATCAACCGGTAAATTAAAAAAAAGGGCACCCAAACTCGCAGCAGTGAAATAACAGGGACGGTTCTGGTTATTAACAGGAACCATTGCCCATCCCTACAGATCAGGAGTATCCAGTGAAGATATCAGAAGCATTCAGAAAAATAACCAGAACCGTCCCTGTTATTTTGCTGGCATCAGTGCTTTACGCTGACGTCCACGTTTCCACTTCCGTCGACAAAGGTGCTGTGCAGTACGCTATAAACCAGGCAAGCAACGGCGACACGGTCCAGATTCCCGCGGGCACAGCGGTATGGACCAGTTATATCCCCGGCTTCACAAAAGGGATAACCATCAAAGGCGCCGGGATTGACCAGACAATAATAATTGACGATACCTGGATATATGATGGCTCAAATT
>MGVM01000020.1:224-366 GCA_001800495.1 Elusimicrobia bacterium RIFOXYB2_FULL_48_7 | reverse complement strand
ACAAATTATCCGGAAGGAGGCACCAGCGGCGCAATCAGCATCACCGGCAGCAATTGGAGAGTAGACCATTGCAAATTTAAAAATCTGTACAAAGTATTCGGGCTGGGCAGCGTGGAACCCTCCCTGATAGACCACTGTGAGT
>MGVM01000020.1:0-147 GCA_001800495.1 Elusimicrobia bacterium RIFOXYB2_FULL_48_7 | reverse complement strand
AGGCCGCTTATGTTAGGAACATCAAACGCGGCTTTTTTTGAAGACAATTACGTTTGTTACGGCGGGAGCAGCGCCAACAGCGGGAACAGGCCCTGGATAGACATTCACAACGGGGTTCAGGCTGTTGTAAGGCATAATAATATTACA
>MGVM01000019.1:15482-22526 GCA_001800495.1 Elusimicrobia bacterium RIFOXYB2_FULL_48_7 | reverse complement strand
TGTTTGAGTTCTCCCGAAGACAGTTCCCGGGCAAGGATTACCCTCTTGAACCCGAGCCGCTCCAGGACTTCAACCCCGGCGCTATTGTGAACCGAAAGCTGGGTGCTCGCATGGAGTTGCAGGCCGGGGAATTCCTCACGAATTATCCTTGCCAGGCCTAAATCCTGCAGGATCAGGGCGTCAGGTTTGAAGGTATTTATTCTTTCAAGGGTTTTCGCGGCAGCGTAGATTTCTTCATGCTTTATAAGCGTGTTAAGCGCGAAATATATTTTTTTGTTTTGTGAATGCGCGTAATTGGAGAGCACTTCCAGGTCGTACAAATTAAGGCGGTCTGCGTTGAGTCGCGCGTTGTACTTGTCAACGCCGACATAAACTGAATCGGCACCCGCCTTAATGGCGGCTACTAGCGCTTCCTTTGAGCCGGCCGGCGCCAGCAGTTCAAGTTTTTTAAGGTTTTTTGTGTTTTTTGCATTCACCGTGGTATTATATTAAATTTAGAGGGTTAAGGAAAAGGAAAATCATGGCAGTTGATACTTTTTTACAATGTCCAGGTTCTGCTGGGCGTACATGCGCATCTGGGAGTCCTGGGACTGCGCCATCCTGTTAAGGAAAGGCACCGCCGCTTTAGCTTCCCCGGGCCCCAGCTGTACCAGTATATTAGCCGCCCAAACGGCCAGGTATTCGTCGGTGTTAAGGATATTAATCAGGGTTGGGGTAACCGGTTTTGCCATTTCCGGGTATAAACACAATACCATAAGCGCCTGGGTATCATACTGCTTGTCATAAAGCATTTCAAAGATCACCGGCATGACTTCCTTCTGAACGTAATCGTAAATGCCGGGTATAAGGTGCCTGGAATCGTCGGCTATTTCCCCTATGGCAGTGGCGGCATTGTAGCGCACGTCCTTATCCGGGTGCCGGAGGTACTTTTTCATGTATTCTATGGTTTGGGGCTGGCGCAGGTTCCTGAAGGAAAGCATTATATCGCTTATAATCTCATCAGGGCATTTACCCTCAATAAGCAGGTTGTTGAGCACGGGGATCGCGTCCAGCGCGCCCGGCTCTTCCAGCGCGGCGTTTATCACGAACGCGCGGACCGATTCGTCCCTTATATATTCGTTTTTATACTGCATTCCTTCTATAAGCCCCGTCACGACTTCTGGTTTGTACTGAATCCTGTAAACAGGGAAACCCATGATGTTGGAAGTAAGAATCCTGATGAAATACGTAAAATCCCTCTGGGGCATCCCTTTGTACAGGTACGAGTCAAATCTCCTGATGCGTTCAGCGGAAAGCTGCGGGTCAGTGGCGTAATGATTGGGCCAGAATTTGATTCTCCAGGATTCATACCTGTCCAGCTGATATGTCGACCAGAGCAGGTATAACGACAAAACAAACCATATGGCGCTGGCCAGCCTTATCTGGCTGATCCCTTTCCTGATATACCCTTCCGCGCGGGCTTCATCCGAATCGGAAATAAAAAAAACATTGTTGAAATCGCGGCCCGGCAGGGATTTCCTTAAAAAAATTCTTTTAAAAGAATCAACCAGGGAAGCCTGCCGCGAAAACTTCACAACCAGCCTGTCAGGGCCGGAGGCGCCGGAGGGAGCGTCCGGGTTCACTTCCGCGTTGCCCAGCAGGTAAACCCTGTCCCCTGAAAAAAGCGTTCTCCTTACATTTAAAAAAGTTTTATCCACCCACCGGGAAAGCACTATCTCGTTGTAACCCGTCAGGGTCAGCAGGATATCTTTTATCCAGCCCTCGCGTATCTGGGAGCCCTCAGGGTTCACAAGCACTTTTCCTGTTTCATCCTCCAGGTAGAACGCCCGCAGCCATTGCCTGCGTTCGAAAAAACTTGTTGTCATTTCCATTATTTTACTGTTTTCGTCCAGTGAGATTGCCTTCCCCTTCAATTCAACAGCGCCCAGCGCCAGGGCCTGGACTTTGGACGTGGGCAGGCCTTTTAAAACAGCCAGCTGTTTTTTTCTCCACAAAGTGTCAAGAAAAATCCATGCAAAAATAAAAAACACGCCGAACATGCCTATAAAATAATCCCTTGAAGCGGCGCCGGAATTAACAACAAAGACTGCCCAGAATTCCGTTGAAGGCTTTCCAAAAAGGTAATACAGCCCTACCAGGGCCGCCCGGAACGGGGCCAGGAGCCCCAGTTCATAAAAAAAGATAAGGAACAAACCCCGGACAAACGGTATATTATGATAACCTACGAAACCGAAAGGAAAGGCGATGAGCGCCTTGCACAGGGCCGCTGTTTTTACCAGCAGCCGGAACACAAAGCTGATAATGGGCAGGATTAAATTTACAACAATCCAATAAAGCAGTTTAAAAAACTTAATTATTAGGGCCAATGGTGGTTTTTACCTCTTGCCTTACTGGCAGTTCCAGCAGAAGGGCGGGCCTGAACAGGAAAATCCACGCAAAGATCATCTGCGGGTATTGCTGGATTTCCGTGTTATACAGAGTTACGCTTTCATTGTAAAAAGCCCGCCGCTGCGCGATGGACTGCTCTATTTCGGTATACTTGCTCATAGCCCTTGCGAAAAGCTCGTTTGCCCGGATCCCGGGATACCCTTCCAGCGCGGTAATCACCCGCCCCGCCTGGGCCAAAAGCCTGTTTTCAAGGACAACTTTCTGATTTTGTTTTTTCAATCTGCCGTACTGGGCGCATAGCCCGGCTATGACAGCAAGCGTTTCTGATTCAAATTTACCGTATCCTTTCGCGATTTCCGCCAGCTTCAGGATTTCCTCGTGTTTCTGTATAAGGAGGACATCGATGTTTGCCCAGTTTTTTTTCGTGTTGCTGCGCAGAATAACCAGTCCGTTGATAACAACTACCGTGTTAATTACTGCCAGGAGCAGAACGAACAGGACAACTATTATTAAAATTACCACGGTGCCTAATACCATATTAAAATTGTATTTTCACGTCTTTCTTGAATTCTTCAGGGACTTCAAGCAGGGCCTGTTCAGTGAACCGCAGGAGCCCTGCCACTATAAAAGCCGGGAAGCGCTGAATGTTTATATTGTATGTATTTGCAGTTTCGTTGAAAAGCTCCCTTGAATCCGCGATTTTTGACTCCAGGGCCGATACCCTTTCCATTATTTTCAGAAATTCCTGGTTTGCTTTCAAGTCCGGGTATTTTTCCACGGTTACCCTGAGCTGGCCCATTATTTTCTCCAGCTGGTTTTCCGCGGCGATCTTGCTTTCCGTTGAAGCCCCGGGCGACTGAGCCCCCGAGCGCAGTTCCGTGATCCTGGTAAGCGTGTCAAATTCGTGTTTCATGTAGCCTTTGCATACATCTACGAGCTTAGGCAGTTCGCTGTATCTTTGCTGAAGGACAACGTCAATATTTTTCCAGGCTTTTTCAATGTTGTTTTTCATCGCTATCAGCCCGTTGTACACGCCTACGACGTAGCCGAAAACAGCCAAAACAGCCAGGATAACGGCAAGAAAAAGAAATATTCCTGTCGGCGAATCAAACAACCCGAAATTTACCATAAATTCCCCCTCACTTTTTTATTCTTCATCCGCATGGTAAATAATATTAAAATATATACGTAAAATCAATAAAATACCGGTTAAAATAATTGATTATTTTATAAATTTATGGTAATATTTTGTTGTGGGTAAATGAGTTATGACTTTAAAGACGCCATATTATTTAATTCACGAAAAAAGATTATTAAATAACCTGGAAAAAATAAAACACATCCGCGAAACGTCAGGCGCGAAGTCGGTTCTGGCCCTGAAATGCTTCTCAGCGTGGTGTGTTTTTGATTTAATGAAACAATACATGGATGGAACCACCAGCAGCTCGCTCTACGAGGCGCGGCTGGGCCACGAAAAATTCGGCAAAGAGACCCACGCCTACAGCATCGCTTATAATGGCGAGGAAATAAAGCAGCTGAAAATTTTCTCCGACAAGATTATTTTTAATTCAGTTTCCCAGCTTAAAAGGTTCCACAAGGAACTGCCCGGCATTGAGTTGGGCCTGCGCGTCAACCCGCGTATAAGTTATTCCCACTTTGACCTGGCAGACCCGGCCCGAAGGTATTCCCGCCTCGGTGTTATAGATAAAAAAGAACTCTTGAATGTTTCGCGTTTGATTTCCGGGATAATGTTCCATTTCAACTGCGAAAACGACGATTTCAGCAATTTTTCCTCCACGCTGGACAAGGTCAGCACGGCTTACGGCCGGTTGCTTAATAAACTTGCATGGGTTAGCCTTGGCGGCGGAATATATTTTACAAAAGAGGGTTACCCCTTGGAAAAATTCTGCAAAAAACTGAAAGAATTCAGCGACAAACACGGCATCCAGGTTTACCTGGAACCCGGGGAATCAGCAATAACACAGTCAGCAGAGCTTGTCACCAGCGTGCTTGATATTGTCCGCAATGAAATTGATATCGCGATAGTGGATGCTTCCGTCGAGGCCCATATGCTGGACCTGCTTATTTACAGGACACCGGCAAAGATAGATGCTGCAGGGCAAGGCTCGCACAAGTGCGCGCATAAATATATGATCGCCGGGCGCTCCTGCCTGGCAGGGGATGTTTTCGGGACATACAATTTCAAGTCTCCGCTGAAAATCGGCAGCGAAGTGCGCATTTCTGACGCCGCCGGGTATTCAATGGTCAAGAAGAACTGGTTCAACGGGCTTCCAATGCCATCAATAGCGGTGAAAAGACTCAACGGAAAGGTTGAAACAGCCCGTTGTTTTGAATATAAAGATTTTGTAAACGCGCAATAATGGAGGATTTGTTATGAAAAAAAACGTACTCGTAGTAGGGGCAGGCGGGGTGGCTCATGTAGTGGCGCACAAATGCGCCCAGCACAACGACATTTTAGGCGACATCTGCATCGCGTCAAGGAAAGTTGAGAAATGTGACGCCATCATTGAAAGCATCAAGAGGAAAAACAACCAGAAAGACAAGTCAAAAAAACTGTATTCGCGCAAGCTGGACGCGATGAACGTGCAGTCCACCGTTGACCTGATAAAGGAAACCAAATCCGATATCATAATAAACCTGGGCACGGCTTACATAAACATGTCCGTGCTTGAAGCGTGCATCCAGGCGGGAAACACCTGCTACATGGACACAGCAATCCACGAAGAACCGGACAAGGTCTGCGAAGACCCGCCGTGGTACGGCAACTACGAATGGAAACGCAGGGACCGCTGCAAGGAAAAGGGAGTCACCGCCATCCTGGGCGCAGGCTTCGATCCCGGGGTGGTAAACGCTTACGCCGCTTACGCCGTGAAGCACCTGTTTGATTCCATTGACACCATTGATATACTGGACGTGAACGCGGGCGACCATCACAAGTATTTCGCCACGAATTTCGACCCGGAAATAAACTTCAGGGAATTCACAAAGGTCTGGACTTACATTGACAGGAAATGGGTGGAAGAAAAAGTGCACAAGGTAAAAAGATTCTACGATTTCCCGCTTGTAGGCAAGCTTCCCATCTACCTGACCGGCCACGATGAACTGCACTCCCTTTACAAGAACATCGACTGCAACTCCGCGCGTTTCTGGATGGGCTTCGGCGACCACTACCTGAATGTTTTCAACGTGCTCACCAACGTGGGCATGACAAGCGAAAAACCGGTAAAAACAGCGGAAGGCATCGAGGTTGTGCCGCTGAAAGTCCTGAAAGCAGTCCTCCCGGACCCGCTTTCGCTTGCCGCAAACTACACCGGTAAAACCTGCATCGGCAACCTTATAAAAGGAAAGAAAGACGGCAAGGATAAAACCGTGTTCATTTACAATAACTGCGACCACGCGGAATGCAACAAGGAAATGGAATCCCAGGCCATCTGCTATACAGCTGGCGTGCCGGCAGCAGCCGCAGCCATACTTGTAGCCCAGGGAAAATGGGATACTAAAACGATGGTTAACGTGGAAGAACTGGACCCGGATCCGTTTTTAGATTTACTGAATAAGATTGGTTTGCCTACGAAGGTTGAAGACCCGGCGAAAGCAAAAGAAATGGTTGAGTAATTATTTCAGGGCGTAGACCACCAGCACTTCGCCTTTGTTGAATAACCCGCCTATATCGTCGATCAACTGCTTGATTCTTTCATTAATGCTTCCGGCGTATTTGTTTGGCTTGGGAAAATACTCTACCGCGCCCTGCGGAGGGCATATCATTTTTATCACTTCAAAACCATTGCTTTCCAGTAATATCCTCATGTTTTTCGGGCTGAAATAATAAATATGGACTGGCGGCAGGAGTTTTCCGAGCGAATTTTTGTTTTTGCCGCCTATCAGGCCGCGCATCACAAACGAATTCAGGAGCCCCTCGCAATTATCCGTGTCTATCCTTATAATACCGCCTTTTTTCAGCAGGCCCGCCGCTGTTTTTACTAGTTTCACGGGGTCAACCAGGTGTTCAATGACGTGCCGCAGGGTTATGAAATCAAAAGACCCGTCTTCAAACACATCCTTTAATTCCTGGCTGAAAATTGAACCTATTTTTATGTCAGCACCGCGGTTCTTGATGCCGTATTCCGCGGAAACTCTCGAGATTTCAACCCCAGTGCCGCGCCAGCCCTTATCCCTCATCAGGGAGAGCATTTTGCCGTCCCCGCAGCCGATGTCCAGGTAATCCCGGCCGATAAGCAGGCCTTTTATAAAATTATGCTGGGCCTCAACTACCTTTCTTTCGCATTCCATCACCGTTTCCGAAAAATAATCTTTTTCGCGGTTGAAAATTCCATCGTAATACTTTTCCCCGTAAACACCGCCCTGTTCTATCTCCTGCTCGGAGGGCATAGGGTCGACAAAAACAAGCCGGCAGGCCGGGCAGCGGTAAACATCATAGCGCTTTCCGCTGTCAGCAGTGATTTCCTTTCTTAACCTGGCGCTTTCGCGGCCACAAATTTTGCAGTTCACAATTTTATTATAGCAATTTTTCCATGCAGTTTTGCATGCCTTGCTAACCCAAAAATAAATAGGTAAAATTCAGAATACATGGCAAGAAAAACAGCCTTTTTGCGCACGATAATACCGGCCCTTGTT
>MGVM01000019.1:7135-15474 GCA_001800495.1 Elusimicrobia bacterium RIFOXYB2_FULL_48_7 | reverse complement strand
AAACGGCAGGCCCATTCTGCCCAGCGCTGACACCGTACCCGCCCACTACCTGCCCGTGAGCATCCTGACCAAGCATTCCTTCAACCTTGATACCTTCACGTTCCTGGGGCCCTCCAGCCTGGTAGAAAAAAACTCTCACCGCTATTCATATTACCCAGTGGGGACACCTCTCCTTGCAACACCTGTTTACGCCGCTGCCCGTTGGGCAGGGATGGATTTTTCATACGAGAACCTGTACAAACTTGAAAAACTCTCAGCCACGATAATCGTAAGCTTGTCGGCAGTATTTGTTTTTCTTGCGCTTAACGAAATCGCCCCTTTATTCACGTCCCTGCTTTTGACTTTCATCTATGCCTTCGGCACCTGTTCCTGGGCGGTGAGCAGCCAGGCGCTCTGGCAGCACGGCCCCACCCAGCTGTTCAATATCCTAGCTGTATATTTTCTGCTGCTTGGGAAAAAGAACCCGAAATTCATCAAGTACTCCGGGCTGTCCGCAGGGCTGAACATCTTCGTCCGGATCACAAATATACTTTTCCTGCCCGTGTTTGCCGCTTACGTACTCCATAAGCACAGGAAACAATTGCCGGGATTCCTTGTACTTGCCGTCCTGCCGCTGATACCCTTGTTTTACTACAACCTGCAGATATTCGATAACCTGATGGGCGGTTATTCCAACGTTTCAGGCGCTAATGCCTGGAACAGCCCGTTTTTCACTACTCTTTTCGCACTGCTTTTCAGCCCTTCAAGGGGGCTTTTTATTTTTTCGCCGGTGCTGCTGTTTTCCTTCATAGGGATCTACCTTGTATGGAAGAAAAAGGACAACATTCTCCTGCGCTATGTAAGCTTACTGCCTGTAATCAGCATACTGCTGTTGTCCAAATACGTATCCTGGCACGGCGGCGGGTGCTTCGGCCCCAGGTTGCTGGCTGATACACTGCCCGCGATGGCCTTGTTGATGGTTCCTGTCATCCCGCTCGTAAAAAAATCCTGGTTCAAGTCAGCCGTTCTCCTGATTTTGATATTATACTCAACAGGCGCGCAAGTCCTTGGAGCGTATTTTGACGACAACTCCTGGAATGCATACCCGAATTTCAAGGAACGGCTCTGGGACTGGAAGAGGCCCTACCTGCTGTTTCTTTTGAAGGGCGGCAAAATGTCCTTCAATACGAGCCCCGCGGATGCCGGCTATTATTCCGTCAAAAATGAAATCGATTTTACAAAACCGGAATCATCAAAATATCTCGGGTATGGCTGGAGCATCACCGAACCCGGTTGGGGCACCTGGTCTATAATAAAGGAATCTACGATCCTGGCGCATTTTGAAGGTAACACCGGAGAGCTTTCAGCCGTTGTCTCCTGCGCATCCTATGAAGGCCAGAAAATGCAGGTTTACCTGAACGGGAATATTTTAAAAGAAGTTGTTTTCACCCGCGGCCTGGGAGCCGTTGAAACATTTACAATCCCCCTGCCTTCAGAATACCTCAACCACGGCATTGAAACCCTCAAATTCAAATTCTCCGAAGCAAAGAAACTCTCCCTTGAAGACACAAGAAACCTGTCGGTAGCTTTCAAAAAAATCCATTTCTATTCCGGGGACACAATACTTAATTAAAATTCCTTAAGGTTGGCGGCAAGAACGGCATAAGATACAGGTTCCCTGCCCGGTCACATCCAGGTCACATTGACATGGTACTATATACCAGGAAGGATAATATGAACTATATACAGAGAATTACTGCTGGCTTGCTGTTATTAACAGGTTTTTCTTCTTATTGTTTCTCGGATAATTTTGTATGGAGAAATATAGGGAATGTGCCGGGCAATAAAAGCTACCACAGTTCAGGTGTAATTGGCAACAAGATCTATTTGATCGGTGATACTATTGATGAATATGACCCCCTTGCCAATACCTGGGTGACAAAAACAAACGTTGCATGCCAGGGTTATGCCGGGATCGTAAATGGCAAGATATATGTTATCAGCAGATCGTCAACATGCGAGTATGATTTAGCGCAGAATACCTGGAGTGTTAAGTCAACAATGCAGATCCCAAGGCCGGGTTTCAGGGTAGTTGTTGTGAATGATAAAATATATGCTCTTGGCGGCGGTACCTGTACTCAAACAGGCCCATATGACAGCACTCATTATCCGAGTATTACTGAAGAATATGACCCCGTGACGGATATTTGGACTATAAAGGGTGATCATAGTATCAGTTACGGTGCCTCAATAACTGTATTGAACGGGAAAATCTACACGGCTGGCGGGGGATATGTAGCTTTTGTGCCTCTTTGGCATCCTGTATATGACGATGATTTTGGGTATTATAATACCGAAACATTTAATGGGGTAACACTAAAGAAGATGCTGGAATCAAAAGGAGAAGCATCAATGGTTGCGCTTCATGATAAAATCTATGTTATCGGTGGTATTCATTATGATAAGCAAGATTATCGTTCATGGTATGCCCTTAAAAATGTAGAAGAGTATAACCCGGAAACAAATACCTGGTTTGTGAAATCTTATATCAATGTTGAGAGATGGCGTGCCCAAGCAGTAGTTTTAAACGATAAAATATATTTAATAGGCGGGAACGGGAATGAGTCTCAAAGAACTGTAGAAGAGGGCTCACTGGTTCCTGACCAGGCAAATGGGTCAGAAGCGCCCGGTTTACATTTTGGTGCAGTAGGCCCGATAAAGAAGAAAATACACGAACTTAAAAAGAAAATTGAAAACAGCAGATGAGCATAAAGCGCCGATGAATCGGCAACTACTAAGCATAGTGTGAAGTCCAAACTGTTTGAGAATGGTACGAAACTCAAATTGTCTACAAATTTGAGCACAAGTTTGGACAAAATCTCCATAAAATACGTAAAAATACGCTTTTATACTGCATAAAGAGGATATTTTTGATATTTATACACTATAAAATGCCTGATTTTACGTATTTTTACAGAACTCTTGACAAGAATTTTTTTTCATGTTATAATCACATCACAAGATTAAATACGAAAATCACAAACGGAGGGTTACAAAAATGAGCGAAACAAGAAAGCTTACAGATTTTTTCGGCAGGCTTACATTCAACAAGAGGGAAATGAGAAACCGCTTAAGCAAGAAAACTTTTGAAGAACTCATGGAGATCATAGAAAAAGGCGGAAAACTCGCGCCTGAAAGCGCCAATGAAATAGCCAACGCGCTCAAGGAATGGGCCATTTCGCACGGCGCCACGCATTTCGCGCACTGGTTCCAGCCGCAGAGAGGCGACACGGCGGAGAAGCACGATACCTTTCTGTCCTTCACCGAGAACGGTGAAGTGATGGAAAGCTTTTCCGGCAAACAGCTGATCCAGAGCGAGCCCGACGCGTCCTCCTTCCCTTCCGGCGGCATGAGAAGCACCTTTGAAGCAAGGGGTTACACCGCGTGGGACCCGTCTTCGCCCGCGTTCATTTTGAAATCAAAAAAAGCCGCCACACTGGTAATCCCGTCGGTATACCTTTCCTACACCGGGGAAGTGCTTGATTTAAAGACCCCGCTTTTAAGGTCGCTTCACGTTGCCGAAGAGAAAGCTTACGATGTCCTGAAGCTTTTCGGCAACCGTACCGCGAAATATGTCCACACCACCGCCGGCCCGGAACAGGAATATTTCCTTATAGACAAGGAGTACTACAAAAAACGGCACGATATAATTTTCACCGGCAGAACGCTTATCGGCGCCAGCCCCGCCAAAGGCCAGCAGATGGAAGACCATTACTTCGGTTCCATAAAACCGAAAGTCCTGGATTTTATGGAAGACGTGGACCTGGCGCTTTTTGAAAGAGGCATACCTTCAAAAACCCGCCACAACGAAGTCGCGCCAAACCAGTACGAACTCGCCCCCATATTTGAGGAAGCGAACCTGGCGATCGACCATAATTTGCAGACCATGGAAATCATGAAACAAATAGGCGACGCGCACGGGTTCATGGTGCTTTTTCACGAGAAACCTTTCGCGGGCATAAACGGCTCCGGCAAGCACTTGAACTGGTCGCTGGCCGATTCCGACGGCAATAACTTGTTTGACCCGGGCAATTCACCCAAGAAAACTGTGCAGTTCCTGGTTTTCCTGTCCGGGATCATGCTGGGCGTCAACAAGTTCGGCCCTCTTCTGAGGATGGCCGTAGCGGACGCCGGCAACGACCACCGACTGGGCGCCAATGAAGCGCCGCCGGCTATCATGTCAATGTTCCTGGGAGATTACCTCACGCTCCTGCTGGATAACATTGCAAAAGGCGAAATTACATCCGCCACAGAGCAGAAATTCGCGGATTTGAAAGTAGAAAAACTGCCTTCCGTGGTGCTTGACAATACCGACCGCAACAGGACTTCGCCCATAGCATTCACGGGAAATAAATTTGAGTTCCGCGCGGTGGGTTCTTCGCAGAACTGCGCCGAGGCGCTGACAACCCTGAACCTCCTGCTTTCCTACGGGCTTGATATAATGATCGAGAAAATTGAAAAGTACTCGAAGGGCACGGAGGATATTAAGGAAGCGGCGCTTAAAGCTATAAAAGAAGTTGCCAAAGAAACGGAAAAGATCCGTTTTGAAGGCAACAATTACTCTGAAGACTGGCACAAGGAAGCCGTTAAACGGGGCCTTCCGGAAGCGAAAACAACCCCGGAATCACTGAAAAACATGACCAAAGAGGATACCGTAAAACTATTTGAGAAATACGAGATCCTTTCCAAAATCGAGCTTCATTCCAAGTACGATATCAAGCTCGACGCCTACGTCAAGACAAAAGTGATGGAATTCAACGTTCTTAAAGACATGATCCTTACCCGGGTTATCCCGTCGCTGGTGAAACAGCTGAACACCTATTCAACCGGGAGAGACGCACTTGAACACGCCGGGAAAACGGGCAAGTTCCTGCAGGAAATGATTGCCGATATTGACGCTATCCTTGAAGGGCTTCACGCGGGCCTGAAGAAACTGGATAAAACGCTGGCCGCTGTTGACAGCGAGGCCTGCGGCCTTGTGGAAAAAGCTGATATTTTAAGCAAGGACGGCAACAAACTCTTGAACGAACTGAGGGTTCATTGCGATAAGGCGGAGAGCCTGGTTGAAGACGATATCTGGGAAATCCCGAAGTACAGCGAAATGCTGTTTCTTTATAAGGATTGAAGCTTGAGTTGTTGTAATTAAAAATAAAACAAAAAGGACGGTTTTAAAACCGTCCTTTTTTTATTTGTATTTGTCATTCCCGCATGGTATCAGCGGGAATATAGTCTTAAGCACATAGATCCCCGATCAGATTCTTTTCGGGGATGACACCAAGTGACACTCATTTCACTATCGCTATCTTCCCTGTCCTGGTGCCGCCGGCATCAGTTATCTTGAACACATACAACCCGACCTTGATTTTCTCCCCATCGGTATTTTTCAGGTTCCAGCTGGCATCAGCTGCGCCCGCGCCGGCTGTTAATTTCCTTACCAGCCGCCCGCTAAGCGTGTAAATGCTTACTTCCCCGCCGGATGCGCCCGCTCCCGCGATCCTGAACTTCGCCGGCAGGCCGCTTGATAATGTCACCGGGTTCGGGTAGGCATTCGCGCTGGTGTTAATGGCAGCCGAAGCCGTGGTGAAAGTATAATCAGCTGACCCGGCCGGATTATCGCTCGCGTCCCTGCCTGATACGCGGTAATGATATAATGTGCCCGCCGTTAATCCTGAAAGCGTAACGCTGTGAGCAATATCGGTAGCTGCTGTTTCCGTTGTTGACTGCCCGTAAGCGGATGTCAGTCCGTATTCAACCCTGCTCGTAGAGAGCTCATCCGTCGTCCAGGCAATAACCGCGCCTGTCGCTGTGATGTTACCCGCGGAAACTGCCGAGATCGCCGGCCCCGTGGTATCTCCCCCGCCGCCGGACCTGTTAATGCATATACCGTCAGACGTTGTGGTAGAGGTCTGCAGGCCGACGCTGTTTTCCGCTTTCACGCTCACATAATATGTATTCCCTTCGGCAAGATACAACAATCCCGTTTCGGTGAAAGCCGTGGCGGGCCCGTTATCTGTCCATGCCACGACTTCTGTGCCTCCGGCCGTGAAACCTATGGCATACCAGTATTTTGCCACGCCGCTTTCCGGATCCGCGGCAGCGTCCCAGTTGGCGGAGAGCTCCGTGGTATTGGTTGCCGCCGAATCCTGGTCGGCTCCGGTGCCGTCGCGCACCACCGTTATACTAGAAGGCGGCGTTACATCGCTTGTATCAATCGCGACCACATATTGCCCGTTGGAGTTTGCAGCTGCGGCGCTTGGGGTATTGGAACCGTTAAGGGACCTTACCGTAAAATAGTAGGTAGCCCCGGCCGTAAGCGAAAGGCCGCTTCTTGTGACCGTGAGCACGTTGCCCAGCGTCTGCCACCCGAGCGTATTGATACCTCCGGGCGTGGTGCCTATTGCATACCTGTAGCCGGAAATGCCGGACTCAGCGTCAGAGCCCGCGTCCCAGTTTGCCGTAAGCTGGCTTGAAGATATGGTGGATGCAACATCCGCGCCCGTACCGTCGCGCACAGCGACAGGCGGGTTCGGAGCCGTCGCATCGGTGGTACTTACAACAACTACGCCGTTTGAATTGGTTGCCGTGGCGCTCGGCGTCCCGGCGCCGTTAACCGATTTCACGGTGAAATAATATGTTGTACCTGCCGAAAGCGAAAGGCCGCTCCTTGTGACCGTGAGCAGATTGCCCAGCGTCTGCCACCCAAGAGTATTCACCCCTCCGGCCGTTGTCCCTATCGCATACTGGTATCCGGAAATGCCGGATTCACCGTCCGCGCCGGTATCCCAGTTCGCCGAGAGCGTAGTTGCCGAAGCCACGCTGCTTATATCAACACCCGCGGTGGAACCGTCGCGCACAGCGCCCGGGGCTGAAGGCGGAGTGCTATCCGAGCCCGGCCCGGAATTAAGCGCGCTGAGATGGTAATAATTGTCCGAGCAGTAAAAGTCGTCTATGTAAACATCGCCTGAAATACCCTGGCCTATGCTGTTCACGCCGACCCTTACCAGGCGGGCATCCTTGCCCGGCATTGACCTGTTCATTGTAGAACAGACCTTGATACCGTCAAGCCACATCTCGTTGCCGCCACGCTCCTTGCTGAGCGCCCTGACATGTATATCAAAACTGTGCCATACACCCGGTGTTACGGGTATATACCCTGCCCCGGAACCAAAACCCCACGGGATACACTGCCAGTCATCGTCGTCCACGAACTGGCTGTAAACGCTGATGTTTCCCTTCGTATTGCACAGGTAAACGCTGCCGACCATCACGTTGCTTGAGTCACGGATCACGCACAAACTCAATAGTTTCGATTCCGTGGAAGCATAAACTTCCGGCATGGTGAACCCCGGGCTGAGCTTGAAGTTGAACCTTATGAAATTATCGTTAATGGTGCTGAGATTTGTTTTTGTAAGATAGACCGCATTTGAACCGCCGATATGGACTTTCAATCCGTATGCCCCGCGGTACGCCGCCTCGGTGCTGACTGTCAGCGAATTGGCGCCGTTGGAATTTGCAGTCCATTTGCTGTTGTTGCCGGTCTCGAAGTCATCATAGAACATCACGTCGCCGGCACTGCGGCTGACAAGAAAGCCGTCGGAATTGATTTCCGGCGAAAGAAGCCCGTCGCCATTCTCCGCCTTGACGGTGAAATAATACGTAACGCCTTTGCTGAGCGCAATATTCGTCCTGCGGGTGGACACGTAAGTGAACGTGCCGTTGTCTATCCAGTCAAGCAGTTCCGCGCCGCCGGCCGTCACACCGATCTTGTACCAGTATTTTTTTACTCCTGACTCGGCATCAGCCGAGGAGAGCCAGTTCGCGTCCACGTGGTCCGTATCGGTTGTCACGTCTATATCGGTTCCGGTCCCGTCGTAAACGCTTCCCGGCGAATTCGGGGCAGAAGCGTCTATCCCTGCCACGCTGTCAAGCGTTATTGTTCCATAGCCGGGGATGGCGTCATATCTTACGCTTCTTGACGAAACCCAGACATCCACCGCGTATGTTTTTTTCGCGTTGATGGAGCCCTGGGTTACCCTGGCATAGCTCCATGAAGCGGGAACTTCCGTAATAAGCGTGAGCGGATAATCGTAATCGTATGTTGACTCGCTGGATGTCAGCGTCAGTGAAATTGAAGAAGCGCCGGCAGTTATCCCCGAGGTGACAGCTGAATCCCTTTCATCCTTGTACTTCTGGATATCGGCGGCATTACCGACCCACACGCGGTCAGTCAGCGTAGCAAGGTGATCCAGCGCCGGGTCCAGCTCGGAAGCATACATGCAAAGGGTACCGGCATTCTCCGG
>MGVM01000019.1:6368-7080 GCA_001800495.1 Elusimicrobia bacterium RIFOXYB2_FULL_48_7 | reverse complement strand
CTGGATTATCCGGTAGGTGGTCAGGACCGTCCAGAGATTTGAGTTAGTCCAGGTTGTGCCGCCGCCCCTTAGCAGAATGAGCGCCTTGCTCCTGCCAGGGGGGTTGAGCGACCATATCCTGCGGGAGGTCTCCCCTATCTCGTAGTCAGCAACAACATTGGGATTAGAGTCGAATGTAGTAATAATTGTCCCCATATGGTTGAACGTGTGGTTACCAAGGCCGATACCGCGCCTGTTGCACAATGCTTCCCACGTCATGATACCAAAGCCATAGCGCATATGCCCCGGGTTTATGAAAAACTCTCCCGTCAGGCCCCTGCTCAGGAGCGCGGGAATCATATACATGGCATGCGAATTGTAGGAATCATCGAACTGCAAACTGATGGCACCGACTTTATTGTCTTTCCAATAACACACCCTTGTGTCGCCGGAAGCGGCCAGAATGTTGTCCGCCAGAAAACCTGCCAGCATAACTGCAACTAACGAGCAAATTTTAATGCTTTTTTTCATAAACGCCGCCCTATATAGGATTTCTTTTAATTTCTTCAATTACTTCCTTATATTCTTTTGGGTGATACTCTTTTAATTTAACAACGTCTGATTTATCCTGCGGCCTGCCGGCTGATATCTTATTTTTTATTAGTTGTTTTAGTCCAATGTAATTTGTTTCCACATTTTTAAAGCTGCCCTTTTCTACTTGCGGCCAGATTTC
>MGVM01000019.1:0-6348 GCA_001800495.1 Elusimicrobia bacterium RIFOXYB2_FULL_48_7 | reverse complement strand
TATCCTGCAAGAGATCAATTCTTTCGGGTACATGCCCTAAATAAATGATCTCCTTGGATTTCAATAATTCTTCCGGGGTGGGGTGTTCAAGGGTAAACCCGAATTCTTTTATTGCCCGGTACGCTTTCTTCATGTTTTTTAACTCTGGTTTAATTAGTATATCTATATCTTTTGTTGCCCTGGATTCAACATAGTAGCTGTATGCGAACCCTCCTATCAGGCAATATTCCACCTCGTGCTTGTTTAACAGTTCTATCATATGGACAAAATCGTCGTTCATTTCGATTGCCTCGCGGAATGGCCCTTAAAATATTTCATGTCCTCAATTTCGCGTTTCCATAAATCCTCTTTCCTTATTGTTCCAATAACAGTTTTATCCAATATTTCTTTTTTGTTGTTATTAGATTCATAAAATAGTTCTCTTAATTGAAATGTCCCCTCAATTCTCTTTTCAGGCGGAATTAATTTATTTATTAATACGCCCTTTTTATCGGCTTCCTCATGATTTTTAGAAATAACAACATAATGCCCTGTTTCATTCATTTGTTTTCGGATATTATCCTGGAAGGATTCATCTGCTTTTGAGATTAACGATTCATCTTTGCCCGCAGGGGTATTTTTCGGCAAGATGCCGCCCTCGATTAATTTCTTAATTTGGTACTCGTGTATTTTACTGGGCTTTATGTTCCCGCCAACCCATTTTTGTACCGTTACTAAATGCACACCAAGAATTTTAGCGAGTTTAGCATATGTCAGCTGGTGTTCCAGCCTATAGTGTTCGAGTTCGTTAGTTATTGTCATATAGTCTATTATAGCGTATTATAGCGTATTTGTCAACGGCTTTTTTGGGCATGGCGCTAAACTCAAGCTATCGGCAAGTGATGTTTGGGAACAGGGTGTAAACTGTCAGCGAAAATTGACCCAGCCGGCAATAGTTTCTTGACCCGCCGAATGCACGGAAGGACGGGCCAAATTCCCGTGACAATTTACACTGTTGGAGCAATAACCTTAATATCTTTCATGGGGTAGTGTTTATGATTAAAACTAAGAAGGGTTGCACTGCCTGTGAACGCCGTTGCCGCTACTAAACTATCGCCTAATTGGAGGTTATGGCTTCTATGATACTTTTTCAGGTATAAACCCGCTTTTTTGCCTGTTTCATCGGTTATAGGGATACATTCCATGGATTGAAACAGCATATTTACCGCTGATTCTTCACCCTCCCGGATCCCATGGAATACTTCTGCCTTTGTGATTGGTGAGTAAAAAATAGCCTTACCCTTTCTGTGTAAAGTCTCCACATAAGAGATTACTTTCTGCTTTCCGCGAAGGATTTCTATCAGTACATCAGTATCTATAAGATATTTGCTCATCGGCTTGCCGTTTTAGACCTTCCATCCTGCCTTAAGCTCCTTACATAACCCGCATTTAAGCCTTTTTTGTTTTTCCAGATACCGCTTACCTTATTCATCGCCTCGACAATATCATTCTTTTTGTTTGAGTAACACTTGTCAATGGCTTCCCTAATGAGCTCGCTCACTGACACTTTTGCATTTAAACTGATCGAAGAAAGGACTGCTATTTCCTTTTCAGACAAATATATTTGTGTTCTTTGCATGGCAATCACCCCTGGTGTATAGTATACACCATAAGCAAGGAAATGTCAAGGGCTAAAATTCTTAGCCCGCTCATCTCGTCAGTACTATTTTCCCCGACCTGGTGCCGCCGGCATCAGCGATTTTATATACATACAGCCCGGCTTTGATTTTCTCCCCTCCCGAATTGCAGAGGTCCCAGCTGGCGTCAGTTGCGCCCGCGCCGGCGGTTATATTCCTTACTTTCCGCCCGCTAAGCGTGTAAATGCTTACCTCCCCGCCGGATGCGCCGGTAATCCTGAATTTCGCCTGCTGGCCGCTTGATAATGTCACCGGGTTCGGGTAGGCGTTCGCGCTGGTGTTTATGGCTGCCGGAAGCCCCGTGGTGGTGAAGGTATTATCCGTTGAAACACTTTCATTGCTGCTGGGGTCCCTGCTTATTACGCGGTAATGATATACGGTTCCCGCTGTTAAACCAGAAAGCGCCGCGCTGTGCGATGTGACGGGCGAGCTGTCTTCCGCGGTTGTTTGCCCGTAAGCGGCAGTGAGGCCGTATTCAACCCGGGTGGTTGAAAGCTCGTCGGTTGTCCAGATGATTTCCGCGGCGGATGTTGTTACATTCTGCGCTGACACGACTGAAATCGCAGGCCCTGTCGTATCCGGCGGTGTCCCGCCTTCCACGCACTGGCCGTTTGAATTCGTTGCCGAGGCGCTGGGCAAACCGTAACCGTTGACTGATTTCACGCTGAAATAATAGGTGGTTCCCGCAAGGACCGTAAGCCCGCTCCGGGAGACTGTCAACACGTTTCCCAGCGCTGCCCAGCCCGCCGTGTTCGATCCGCCGGGTGTGGTCCCTATGGCGTACTGGTAACCGGATATTCCTGAATCAGTATCCGTTCCGGCGTCCCAGTTCGCCGACAACTGGCCCGTGGATAATATTGTGCCGATGTCAGTTCCCGTGCCGTCGCGGACTGCCGAAGGCGGAGTGGGCGGAGTGGTATCGGCCGACGCCCCTGAAAGCACGCTGAGGTGATATAGGTTGTCCGAGCAGACCAGGTCATCTATATAAATATCGCCTGATATATTCTGGCCGATGGTGACAATGCCCAGGTTCACGGTCCGCGCGCCCTTGTTGGTCATTGACCTGTTCATGGCGGCGCAGACTTTCACGCCGTCCAGCCAAAATTCGACGCCGCCAACCTCTTTCGCAAGCGCCCTGGTATGAAAATCTACGCTGTGCCACACACCCTTGGTTACGGGTATATACCCTGCCCCGGAACCCGGCCCCCATGGAATCCACTGCCAGTCATCGTCATCCACGAACTGGCTGTATAAACTGATGCTCCCTTTCGTGTTGCACAGGTACACGCTTCCCACAAGGACATTGCTTGCGTCGCGCAAAGTCATTATGCTCATCAGTTTCGGTTCCGTGGAAGCATAGACCTCCGGCATTGTAAAATCAGAACTCAGCTTGAAATTGAACCTTACGAAGTTATCGTCAATGGCGCCGAAGTTTGATTTGGACAGCGCAACCGTGTTTGTGCCTGCTATATGGACTTTAAGCCCGTAGGTTCCCCGGTATGCCGCTTCGGTGTTGACCGCGAGCGTATTGGCGCCGTTTGAACCGGCAGACCACTTGCTGGTATTGCCCGTTTCAAAATCATCAGAGAACAGGACATCATTGGCGCTGCGGCTGACAAGAATGCCGTCGGAAGCAACCGCCGAGGAGAATAACCCGTCGCCGTTCTCAGCTTTCACGGTGAAATAATAGGTGACGCCCTTGCTGAGCGCTATATGAGTCCTGCGGGTGGACACATAAGTGAAAATGCCGTTGTCTATCCAGTCAAGAAGTTCGGCTCCGCCGGGAGTCACCCCCACCCGGTACCAGTATTTTTTAATTCCTGAATCGGCATCTGTGCTGGCAGTCCAGTTCGCGTCCACGTGGTCGGTGTGTGTGGTTACATCTAAATCTGCGCCCAGCCCGTCGCTTACAACCGGATTGCCGGGAGCGCTGGCATCTGCCCCGGCAACGCTGTCAAGAGTGATTGTCCCAAAACCAGGGACTGCGTCAAACATTACAGTCCTTGAAGAAACCCAGACATCCACGGCATAGGTTTTTTTTGCGCTTATGGAACCCTGCGTCACTTTTGCGTAATTCCAGGTTGCGGGAACCTCGGTAATAAGCGTGAGCGGGTAATCGTAATCAATAACTGATTCTGACGAGGTTAAATTCATGCTTATTGAAGTGGCTCCTGCTGTAATTCCTGAAGCCACCGCTGAATCCCTTTCGTCCTTGTATTTCTGAATATCGTCCGCGGTGCCGACCCATACGCGGTCCTTTATAGAGGCGATGTGGTCTACCGCGGGAAGCCACTCCGAAGCCCACATGCAAAGCCCGTTGCTTTGATATTCAGGGTCATAACCCGTTCCGTGAAATGCAATGATTACAGGAGAGGATACAACCAGGGCCTGGTTTGCCAGGTATATCATGTTAGCGGCTGTAGCAGCGTTATAACCCGTGCGGGAAACCGCAAGGCTTTGCTCTATGCCCGGATTTGTGCCGCGCGTCTGGCCGACTGCAATATGGTAATCGCTGTATAAAGTACCCCAATTAGCGCCGGTCCAGGTTGTGCCGCCACCCCCGAGAAACATGGCGAATTTGCTTCTGCCGGGCGGATTGAGAGACCATATCCGGCGGGCATTCTCGCCTACTTCGTGGTCGGCAACAACACTCAGTACCGTATCAAATGTTGTGAGCACGGTGCCGCGATGGTTGAAAGAATGGTTCCCGAGCCCGATATTATACCTGTTGGCAAGGGCTTCCCAGGTCATAATACCCAGGCTGTAGCGTGTCGTCCCAGTGTTGATAAAAAAGTGCCCCGTCAGCCCCCTGCTTATCAGGTTAGGCACAACAAAGCTGGCATGCGAGGCCAATGAATCGTCAAACTGCAGTGAAATCGCGCCTACCTTGCTGTCTTTCCAGTAGCAGACCCTTGTGTCGCCGGAAGCGGCAAAAATATTATCCGCCAAAAAACCCGTTGACAGGACTGCGAGTAAAAACCAAACCCTAAAAATGATTTTCATGAACCCTCCGGTGAAATAATGAAATAATGGAGACGGTTCTAATTATTGAACTTTATCAAATAATGTTTTGGAAAATAATTAGAACCGTCCCTATTATTAGTCTTCAATGCGGCAGCAGAAACCCCAGTGGGGGCGCTCGCCGTAGCTTTTGTCAGACCTTATGAGTATTTTATTGTCGCCCTTCTCAAGGGTGACCGGAATCACGTAATCGTCTATCTTTATATGGCGCACGGCATATTTTTCCAGCAGGAGTTTCCCGTTGAGCCACACTTTCACGCCGTCGTTGGCGCCTATTTTGAGGTTCGCGGTCTTTTTCTCCGGCGAATTCACTATCGCGTAGCCGTAGGCCGCGGCGGAATCCTCGATGACGGAGTATACCCGGTTAAAGTTTACAACCACATCCTCAGGAATTATGGTTTGCTTTTTCCATTCAACCTCGGAATCAAGTTTAATTTCCGGACCGTACTTCTCGTCGAATTTCGCGGCAGTAAACGGGCCCGTGACATTCCATTCTTTTATGAACGATTTTGACAGCGCGCGCATATCGTCGTATACCTGCTGTTCCCTCTGGTCTATGTCCTTCCTGAATTCCGGGTCTGTCTGTCCGTTGCCCTCGGCAAGAACCTTGCTGACATCGCCGGTCTTAAGGTAAGTTACCAGCTGGTGGTAAGTCACACAGTAGGTGTCCGGGTATTTGTCCTTGTAATTAACGAGAACGTCCATCAGGAAACCCTTCAGGACGGGGCCGATCGCCTCCTGTCCGGGGCGCTGGTCATACTCGTCGAATTCCCAGTCGTGCAGGGAAGTACCTGACAAGGGCGGCCTCATGGGGCTGTTGTAGATGTAATCAAAGCTCGCGTCAACCATTTCTATTCCCTCGTCGGGCCTAAGCTGGCCTATGCGGCAGTTCCAGCCGATGAGCCCTTCGCAGAAAGGCCTTGTAGCCAGCATCGTGGCTGGCGGCGCGGTGTAATCCACGTAAGCCGCGTTTATAACCCACTCATTGTCTTTGCCGTTTTCCCCAAGCGCCCAGACATATTTATCCACTAACATGTTCTTGCCGTTAATGGAATACGGCTGGTGAATTTCGTTGCGGCGTTTGTGGATCTCTTCAGTGAGGTAAACGCGCTCGTTCATGTTCCACCCGCCGCCGCCTCCGGCGCGGTTGTTGAGCACCTTGTCCAGCCCGCGGATGTTTTTCCTCAGCCACCTGTCGCAGCCCAGAGTGTCTTCCAGCTGGGTTTCTATATTGCCTGCAGTCAGTTGGTATCCCTGCGGGTTATGGAAAAATGAATGGTTGTTCAAGCTGGTACCCCTGTCAAACAAATACTGGTAGCACAACCGGATGCGCTCCGGGTCCAGGGAAGCGTAAGGGGCTGCCCAGAGGTTATAGCATACCTTGCCGCCTTTTTCCCCCACTTCCTTTACTATATCTATAAGCGTTTCGACGCCCTCAACGGTAGAGTTGTCGTCGCAGCGGAAGTAAATGAACTGCGGGGGGCGCCTGCCGAAGGGAAGCTGTTTTTTCTGCTCATCGGTAAGAGCCGGTTCGGGCTTTTTCTCAATGACTTTTTCCGGAAGCTTAATATCGTATTTTTTGCCGGCAAGATTTTCCAGCACCTGCTTAATTACCCGGGCAGTGAGCGGTTCTTTTTCTGTTTTCAGGGCT
>MGVM01000018.1:3896-5890 GCA_001800495.1 Elusimicrobia bacterium RIFOXYB2_FULL_48_7 | reverse complement strand
AGGAACTGCATTTCGATCTTTATGGTGCCGTCGCCCTGGCATTTTTCGCACCTTCCGCCCTTTACGTTGAAGCTGAACCTGCCCGGGCCGTAACCCCTTCTTTTGGATTCAGGCAGTTGCGCGAAAATGTCCCTTATGTGCCCGAACACGCCGGTGTATGTGACGGGGTTGGACCGAGGTGTGCGGCCTATAGGCGACTGGTCCACCACTATGATCTTGTCGATGTTTTCGGTACCCTTGATGGAATCGAATTTTCCGGGAGCTTCCTTTGAATTGTAAAGTTTTTGCGCGAGTGCCTTGTAAAGTATTTCGTAAATCAGGGTGGATTTTCCCGAGCCGGAAACCCCCGTGATGCAGGTGAAAAGCCCGAGGGGGATGGAAACATCTATGTTTTTCAGGTTGAACTGGGCAGCCCCCATGATTTTCAGGGATTTACCCGATGGCCGGCAAGGTCTGCGTTCTACTGGGACGGGAATATTTAATTTGCCGTTGAGGTACTGGGCCGTCAGTGATTCCTTTTCTTTCAATACCGCGCTCAACGGGCCGTTAGCTATTACCCTGCCGCCGTGGATGCCCGCGCCGGGCCCAAGGTCAACGATCCAGTCGCTTTTTTCAATGGTTTCCTTATCGTGTTCAACAACTATCAGCGTGTTGCCCAGGTCCCTTAATTTGAAAAGAGTGTCAAGCAGGCGCCTGTTGTCGCGCTGGTGGAGCCCGATAGTGGGTTCGTCAAGCACATATAAAACGCCTGTCAGCCCCGAGCCGATCTGCGTGGCAAGGTGTATTCTTTGGGCTTCGCCCCCGGCAAGCGTCATGCTCTCGCGCTCGAGGGTGATGTAGTTCAGCACCACGTCTATCAGGAATTTAAGGCGCTGGTTGATTTCCTTAAAGATCTGTTTTGCGATAACGGCTTCTTTTTCAGTCAGCTGGAGCGCCGAAAAAAAAGCGGAGGCCTGGTCAACCGACATGCTTGATATTTCCGCGATGGATTTGTTTGAGATGGTGATTGAAAGCGCTTCTTTTTTAAGCCGCGCGCCCTTGCAAAGCGGGCAAATCTTGCGGGTTATGTATTTATTATATATTTCTTCCTTGACATAGGAGGATTCGGTTTCCTTGTACCTGCGGCCCAGGTTGGTAATAACGCCTTCGAACTCGCCCTGGCCGAAGAAAATTATATTTTTTTGTTCCTGCGTAAGGGTTTTGAAGGGCTTGTTCCTGGGGATATGGCTCTCGGAACATATTTCCGAGAGCATCCCCATGTAGTAGCCTTCCCAGGAGGATTTCCACCTGTGCATGCGGGTGGTGATAGGGTTGGACCAGGGCCTTATGGCGCCTTCGTCAATTGATAAATTCGGGTCGGGAATAACAAGCGCGGGGTCTATTTCGAATTTTGTGCCTAGTCCGTCGCATTCAGGGCAGGCGCCGAAGGGGGAATTGAACGAAAAAGTTCGCGGCTCGATTTCCGGTATACTAATGCCGCAATCCGGGCAGGCGTGGTGTTCGCTGAATATTTTTTCTGTGCCGTTTATAATGACCTTTATCAGCCCCCTGGATTCCCTGAGTGCCGTTTCAACCGAGTCCGACAACCGTTCCCGCGCCCCATTCGCTTCCGATATAGTTATCCTGTCAACGACCACGTCGATGTCGTGTTTCTTGTAACGGTCGAGTTTTATTTCTTCCTCTAAACCGTAAATCTTGCCGTCCACGCGTACCTTGATGAATCCGTTTGACTGCAGGCGGTCAAAGAGTTCCGAGTAGGTGCCGGTCCTTCCCTTGACCAGCGGAGCCAGGATCTGTATTTTTGTTTCTTTCGGCAGGGAAGCAAGTTCGTTTATTATCTGCTGGGATGATTGCGGCTGGATCTTTTTTCCGCATTCCGGGCAGTGCGGGATGCCTATTCTCGCGTATAAAAGGCGGAGGTAATCATGGATTTCCGTCACCGTGCCCACAGTTGAGCGGGGATTGTGGCTGGGCGTCCTCTGCTGGATGGCTAT
>MGVM01000018.1:726-3854 GCA_001800495.1 Elusimicrobia bacterium RIFOXYB2_FULL_48_7 | reverse complement strand
CTCAACGTACCTGCGCTGGCCTTCTGCGTAAATGGTGTCAAACGCCAGGCTTGATTTGCCGGAGCCGGACAAACCGGTGATCACCACGAGTTTGTCGCGGGGAATCTCAAGATGGATGTTTTTCAGGTTGTGTTCGCGGGCGCCGCGTATTACAATTTTATCCATGATTTTTCCCGAAAATCGGGAAAATAAGTATAGCAAATTTTGATTTTCTTGACAAAAGACCCACTATTTTATATTATTTAAAATAATAAGCAGTAATTTTAGACGGAGGGAGAAATGCTGATGTTCAAGAAAGCAACGTTTTTATTTACAATGTTGGTGCTGGCACTGGGTTTGATGGGATGCCCTAAAAAGCCGCAGAAACCGCCTGAAGCCATTGAGCCGGTCACCCCTGTTGAAGTTGTTCAGCCTGAAACGGCAAAAGAAGAGCCGACCATACGCGGCAAGGAATTCCAGGAAGTCCCGGAACTTCAGGCAGTTTACTACAAATACGAAAGCTACCGGCTGGACCCGGAATCTACGGCAGTCCTGCAGAAAAATGCCGAGTACATGAAAAACCACGCCGAGCTTGAATTTCTTGTCGAGGCGAACTGCTGTGAATGCGGCACGAATGAATACAACATGGGGCTGGGGCAGAAACGCGCGCAGGCCGTCAGGGAATATTACATAAATCTCGGCGTTCCCGCATCGCGCCTGGCCACGCTTTCATACGGCAAGGAAAAGCCCTCTAAGCCGAATTCCGGGCCTCCGGATTCGCCCGACTGCTACTTTAACCGCCATACCGACACAAAAGCCAGGCCGCTGGCAGCGAAATAACCCATGGCTGAAAAAATCAAAAAAAATATCCTGCTTTACGCGGTTATCTGCCTGCCGCTTGCCGTTTTTTCCGGCTGCGTGGCTACATCAAGGGAAATGACCGACCTGCGCGACGACATAGAGGAACTGCGTTCGCAGATAAGCTCCATGAATAAGAACCAGGCCGACCTGTCGCTCAAGATGGACCAGGTCGACCAGAACATGGGCGCGCTGAAGGAAAAACTCGACGACAACAAATCCAGGATGTCCCTGCTGTCAAAAAGGATGGACGACATCCATTCAAGCCTGAGCCAGCGCATGGACATCCTTTCGCAGCAGCTTTCGGGCGCGGCGCCGACTATAACCACTCCTTCGGAGCAGTACAAGCTGTCCTACAGCGATTATTCAAAGGGAAAATACGACCTGGCCATAGTTGGTTTCAGGTCGTTCATGGAAAGGTACCCGGAAAGCGAGCTGGCGTCTAACGCGCAGTACTACCTGGCGGATTCATATTACAACAAGAACGATTACATGTCCGCCCTCAGGGAATTCAGCAAAATACCCCAGCAGTATCAAGGCAGCGAGTTTCTGCCTTCGGCAAAATTCAAGATGGCTATGTGTTATGCCGGGCTGGAAAAACCCAGCGACGCAAGGATCATTTTCGAGCAGATCATAAAAGACTACCCTCAATCGCCGGAAGCTGCCCAGGCAAAAGAAAAGATAAGGCCCGACGGCGCAAAATAAGAAAAACCAATAAACCATTGAAACCTGCCAGGCTTTCCGCATTAATCATTTTGGCTGCTGTAGTTTGTTTTGCGTCACTGCCTACGGCATGGCCGGTTGACGTCTACCTGAAACTGATTTCCAGCGGTGAAAAACTGAATGTGGGAATCACCAATTTCAACCCTTCATCAAACAATCCGAAAGATATTGAGTTCGCGAAAAAAGTGCAGGAAGTGCTGAGGAACGACCTGTTGTTCAGCAGGTATTTCAATATAATAGAGATGACCGCCGCCTTCACGGGCAAGAAGGAAGAGCTTGATTACTGGAAAAACCAGGCGATAGACGTAGCGTTGACGGGGGCGATTAAAACCGAAAACAACAAACCATCGCTGAATATCAGGTTGCATAACATTGAAAACGGCGAACTGATGCTTGAAAAATCGTTCCAGAACGCCGGCGGCGGTTACCGCGGCATAGCGCACGACGCCAACGATGAAATAATCCTGCGGTTTACCGGGCAGAAGGGGATAGCGCATACAAAAATAGTGTTCGTTAATGATTCCACCGGGGCCAAGGAAATATATGCGATAGATTACGACGGCTACGGGATAAAAAAGATCACGAGCGACAATTCCATAAACATTTTCCCGAAATGGTCCCCGGACGGCAGGAAAATAGCTTTCACCACTTACAGGTACGGGAATCCCGACCTTTACGTGATAAATTCAGACGGTTCAAACCCTGCCGCCGTTTCCACGTACCAGGGGCTGAACATATCGCCATCCTGGGCAAGCGACGGCAAATCTATCATCATGACAATTTCAAAGGGGCAGTCTCCGAATATTTACATCGTAAACCTTCAGGGCGGCATACTCAGGAAAATCACGCATTCAAACGGGGTGGAGTCCTCCCCGTGTTTCTCTCCCGCAAACAGGGAGATAGTGTTTGTTTCAGACAGGGCCGGCCTGCCGCAGGTTTACATAGCCGACAGCGAAGGCACCAATGTCCGCAGGGTGATAACCGAGGGCTACAGCGACTCGCCCTCCTGGTCCCCGAAAGGCGACAAGATCGCTTTCGCGATGCGTTTCCAGGGTGAAAGCTTTTTCAATATATACCTTTACGACATCGCCTCGGACAAGGCCGCGGGGCTGACCTCGGGAAGCGGATCCAATGAGAACCCCTCTTTCTCGCCGGACGGCAGGTTCATTGCCTTTTCATCTACAAGGAACGGCAAAAAAGAATTGTTCATCATGTCCATAGACGGTTCGGGCCAGCACCGCGTGGCCGAGATAAAGAAAAATTCTATCATGCCCCACTGGTCGCCCTGAAAACATCAACTTCCGCTATGCCCAAGGTATCAATAGTCAAATGCAGCGATTACAGCAGCGAGAAAGTTGCCCATGCGGTCAGGCAAGCCGTTGAGCTTGCCGGCGGTATAGATAAATTCGTAAAAAAAGGCGACAGGGTTCTTTTAAAACCCAATCTGCTTTCTCCCAAGCATCCCGGCCGCGCGGTAACCACCCACCCGGAAGTGCTCAGGGCTGTTATACGCCTGGTGAAGGAAGCCGGCGCGAGCGTTTCAGTGGGCGACAGCCCCGGCGGCTCGA
>MGVM01000018.1:452-711 GCA_001800495.1 Elusimicrobia bacterium RIFOXYB2_FULL_48_7 | reverse complement strand
GCGCCACGAGCGCGCGCACCGCCACGGCTTGCTTGTCGATGTCGGGCCCGGCCTGTCGCAGGGCAGCAAGGGCTGCGTCGAGGGTGGATGTCTGGGCGGTCGCCGCCGTCACCCCTGCCCACGCCAGCCACACCGCACACCGCCAGAGCACCGGCCACTGCCTGTTCCGTGTCCGCATTCGAAACATCCTTTCCATCGCGGCGGGCCGCCGAATCTCGCTCCTGATCCGGTTCAGCAGGCCCTTATGAATCCGGAGCCG
>MGVM01000018.1:0-401 GCA_001800495.1 Elusimicrobia bacterium RIFOXYB2_FULL_48_7 | reverse complement strand
CCGGAGAGCACGAGCCACACACACCCTCCCTGCCGTCCGACACCGCGCTTCCGCGCGCACACGGCCACGCGTCTGGCCCCCGCCTGCGTCAGGACGAGCAGCGAGAAGTGACGGCAACTGGCGTTGTTATGACAGCTACTTACCCACGGGCACCAAGGCAATGAAATCGAAGGCAAGCCCATCGTACAGGTTGACCATGCGGATGGTGTGCTTCCCCTTGGCTAGACGGATTGGGAGTTCTTTGTTGTCTTTGTCCCGCAGGGATACATAGACCCAATCCAGGGGCGTTGCCCCGAAGCCGCCGGACGACGGGAATGCGATCGCTTTCGCCTCCGGACAGGGAACATTGCCGTCAACCAGGAATTCCCGGCGCGTTTCCTCGCTCTGGGTCGCATAATGGA
>MGVM01000017.1:9923-16013 GCA_001800495.1 Elusimicrobia bacterium RIFOXYB2_FULL_48_7 | reverse complement strand
TTCCCCAAAAAGCCACCTTTGATAACTATGAAGTAGAACACGATTTTGCCGATATCGGCAGGCGCATAATGTTATTGAATGCCCGGCAGATTATAAGAGAATCCGGGAAAGAGCGGATTATCCTCCTGGCTATAGAAGACATCACCCGGCGCCGGGAGATAGAAAACGGCCTGGAAAAAGCCCATGGAGAGCTGGAAGAGCTGACCACGGAGTTAAAACGCACCGCCCGGGTAAAATCTGAATTCCTTGCCAACATGTCGCATGAGCTCAGGACCCCGCTTAACTCCATCAACGGTTTTTCCGAGGTGTTATACGACGAAACTTTCGGCCCGCTCAATGAGAAACAAAAAAAATACGTTAATAATGTTTTAACCAGCGGGAAGCACCTGCTCCTGCTGATAAACCAAATTCTTGACATGGCAAAAGTTGAAGCCGGAAAGATGAAGCTGGCTCTATCCAGCCTGCCCATGAAAGGCCTGCTGAATGAGATTTCAATGCTAGTAGAGGATATGGCCAGAAAAAAAAATGTTGAAATGCTGCTTGAAATAGCTGAAGACCTGCCGGATATTGTGGCGGATGAGCTCAAGGTAAAAGAAATAATTTATAACCTGATTTCAAACGCGGTTAAATTTACTCCCGATGGCGGTAAAATCGGCATGCGGGCGAAGAAAGCCGGCGCCAATATAGAAATAATGGTCTGGGATACCGGCGTTGGTATAGCGAATGAAAACATGGAGAAAATATTTGAAGGGTTTTTCCGCGTGGATACTCCTTATTCCCGGGTAACAGAGGGCACCGGGCTGGGTTTGCCGCTCTCTAAAAAACTGGTGGAGCTGCACGACGGTGAATTTACCGTGGAATCAGGGGGGCTGAATCAGGGGACTTCGGTCCGGTTTACTTTGCCCATTTTGTCAATTTTACCAGGGAAGGTGGCGTGATATGAAAAGGAAAGCGCTGGTTATTGACGATAATAGCAACAATCTCCTGCTGGAAAAAGACCTGCTGGAGGTTGCCGGTTTCGAAGTATTTGAAGCTGAAAATGCTTCCAGCGGTATTGCCGCGGCAAAGAAAGAAAAACCGGACGTGATACTTATGGATGTGCGGCTTCCGGACATGCGCGGTTCCGAAGCCGCCCTGATATTGCGCAAAGACAAAACAACCCGCGATATTCCCATTATTTTTGTTACGGCTTCCGTGATGGCGGAAGGCAAGGAAGAAATAAAAGAGATCGCTAACAGCTGGTTTATAGGCAAGCCGATAAACACGCGCACCTTTATAAAAGAAATTAACAGTTATATTACCGTGGAGAAAACATTATGAGCGGCAAGCCGGTCATTTTAATTGTTGACGACCAGCCACAAAATCTTGAACTTCTAGAAGCTCATCTTGCCGGGCAGGATTATGAGCTTGTCCAGGCGGTAACCGGCGAAGAAGCGCTGGAAAAACTTATTAATGGCAGTAAAATCAGCCTGGTGCTGCTGGACATAATGATGCCTGGGATGAACGGTTATGAGGTATTGAAAAAAATAAGGGAAGACAGGAATACCAGCGATATTCCCGTGGTCATGATCACGGCCTTACGGGAAGTAGAAGACCGGGTGAAAGCGCTGGAGGCGGGCTGTGACGATTTTATCTCAAAGCCCATTGATAAGACTGAACTGCAGGCAAGAGTCAGGTCTATACTCAAAATAAGTTATTACCGCCGCCAGTTGGACGAAAAGGAAAAATTCAAGGCCGTGATCGATGAAATGAGCGATGGCATCGTTATTTGCGGCCCGGACTGGATAATTAAAGAAAGCAACGCCTCAGCCAGGAGATACCTGGCTATTGCCGGGCCGGCTGGGGTTAACCTGTTTGAAGCGGTCTTTAAGAACTACTCCGTTTCCATAGCCAGGGAAAAATTTTCTGATTTATCCATTCCCGGAAAAACCTTTGATATTGTGCGCGAAGAAACAGAAACGGCCAGGGCATTATACCTGGAGGCGAACCTGGGCGCGATAAAAAACCAGGCCGGAGAACTTTCAAGTATTGTTTTTGTTTTGCGCGATGTTACCGACGCGCGCAATGAAGAACGGCTGAAACAGAATTTCCTGGACCTTATTTCGCATAAACTCCGCAACCCTTTGATGGTTATTATTGAGTATGGCTCAATGCTTGAAGAAGGGGTCCTGGGTGTTTTGAATAAAGAACAGCAGGAAGTGGTTCATTCCCTCTCTAACAGGGCTCTTTCACTCAAGGAGTTAGTGGGGAAACTGCTTGGTTTTAATATGGCCTACAGCCAGAATATGGCCCAGTTAAAAGAAACCCTGGAACTTAAAGCATACCTTCATTCAATTACTGAGGCATTGATTAAACGCTCCGGGCCTAAAAAAATAGAAATAGCCGTTAATTGCCCGGACAATATACTCCTGACAGCGAACAGGGTGTATCTTGACCTGATCATGGACAATTTATTTGAGAATGCCGTTAAATTCAGCGACAAGGAAACCGTGAAAATCCTGGTTGCGGCGAAAAAAGAACAGGGGAAAATAGAAATCTCGGTTACTGACAACGGCCCGGGCATACCGGGTGAAGAACACACGCGGATATTCGAAAAGTTTTACCAGGTAGAAAAATATTTTACCGGGCAGGTGGAGGGTTCGGGTATCGGCCTGGCAATAGTTAAAAGGCTGGTGGAGGGCCTGGGTGGAGATATCCAGGTTAAAAGCAAGCCGGGCCAAGAGACCACCTTTACCCTTACATTGCAGGAAAACGAATCTAAAATTTCTGAAGAAAACAGAGTTTATTGGAAAAGAAACGGAAATAATTCCCAGGAATACGCTGAAAGTATTATCAACACGGTGCGCGAACCATTGATTGCCCTGGACCAGGACTTAAGAGTGCTGTCTGCCAGCCGTTCGTTCTATGATGTGTTTAAGGTAAAACCGGAAGAGACCGAAGGCCAGCTGATTTATGATTTGGGCAATAAACAATGGGATATCCCCGGGCTGAGGGAACTGCTGGAAACTATTCTTCCCCAAAGAACAACCTTTGACAACTATGAAGTAGAACACGATTTTGCCGGCATCGGCAGGCGCATAATGCTTTTGAACGCGCGGCAGATAAAAAGAGTGCTGGGAAAAGAGAAGATCATCCTCCTGGCCATAGAGGACATCACCGAGAGCAAGCGGTTCGAGGGTGAACTGCTCCAGGCCAAGAAAGCGGCCGAGGCGGCAAACCGCGCTAAAAGTGTTTTCCTGGCGAACATGTCGCACGAGATACGCACCCCGATGAACGCCATAATTGGTTTTTCCCAGTTAATGCGCCGGGACGCGGATGCCACGCCGAAGCAAAAACAGCAGATCGAGACCATCAACCGCAGCGGGGAACACCTGCTGGCGCTTATAAACGATATACTTGAAATGGCAAAAGCGGAAGCCGGCCGGGCGACAATGAACCCGTCGGCCTTCGATATTTACTCGGTAATTGATGATGTTGAAAAAATGCTCCGGCCGCGCGCCGAAGCCAAGGGCCTGCGGTTTGTGGTGGAAAGAAATCCTGAATTGCCGCGCTTTGTGGAATCAGACGAAAGCAAACTCCGCCAGATACTTCTTAACCTGCTAAGCAATGCCATAAAATTCACCGGGACAGGCGCGGTTACCTTGCGTTTGGGCGCGGCAGCTTCCGGCAGTGAACCCGAGGCAGAGCGGGAATTGCGCCTGACAGCTGAAGTTGAAGATACGGGCCCCGGCATAGAAGCCCGGGAATTAACCCGCATGTTTCATCCGTTTGAGCAGGCGCAGGCGGGCAAAACAGCCGGCGCCGGGACAGGCCTGGGGCTGGCCATAAGCCGTGAATACGCGCGCCTGATGGATGGCGATATCACGGTAAAAAGCCGGCCGGGCCGGGGAAGCATTTTCAGCTTGAATATCGCCCTGAAAAAGTCATCACCCGCGCTTGTAAGCGGAAATGCGCACCCGCGCCATGTGACAGGCCTTAAACCAGGCCAGCCGGATTACCGGGTGCTGGCCGTTGATGATAAAGAAGACAACCGTGAATTTATATCCCAGCTGCTGGGTTCCATAGGTTTTAATGTCCGCCAGGCGGTTGACGGCGAAGACGCTTTTAAGCAGTTTGAAGCATGGCAGCCGCAAATAGTGCTGATGGATTTGCGGATGCCGGTGATGGACGGCTATGAAGCCATGCGGCGCATCCGCGCCAGCGCCGGCGGCAAGGAAGTAAAAATTATCGCGGTGACCGCCAGCATTTTTGAAGATACTGACCCGGGAGCGCACAAGGGCGAAGCCGACGATATAATTCTCAAGCCCTTCAGGGAATCGGAACTCCTCGCCAAGATGCGGAACCTGCTTAACGCGGAATACATTTATGAAGAAACAACCCCGGGTGCGGCCGGCCCGGCCTATGACATGGAAGCATTGAAACGCAATGTCCCGGCCAGCCTGCCTGAAGAACTTATTTCCCAGCTTCGCGAAGCTGCCGTCAACGGGGATTTTCAGCTTTTGCTTGAGCTCTCAGGCCGCGTGGAATTGCATGATAAACCCCTTGCCGGGGCCTTGCTCGGGTTTGCCGGCAGGTTTGAAACACAAAACATACTTAATTTGCTCGGGAAGGATGTACTCCGTGAACTATGATACTACCAGCCGGCAGGACGCTCCCAAGATCCTTGTTGTTGACGATACACCCGCAAACCTGGAGCTGCTTTTCGCAATGCTTAAAGAATGCCGTTACAAGATCAGGGCCGCCATCAGCGGGGAACTCGCGCTTCAAGCGGCCCGCAACGATCCGCCCGACCTTATCCTCCTTGACATCAACATGCCTGAAATGAACGGCTATGAAGTGTGCCGGCATTTGAAAGCTGACGATAAATTGAAAGATATCCCCGTTATTTTTATGAGCGCCCTGAACGAACCGCTTGATAAAGTAAAAGCTTTCGGCATGGGCGGAGTGGATTACATAACCAAGCCCTTCCAGTTTGAGGAAATGCAGGCCCGCATAGAAACGCACCTGGCGCTTAAGGCCGCAAAAGAGTACCTGAAAAATAAAAACGGGTTCCTGGAATACATGTTCTCCCGTTTTGTGTCGCCTAAAGTCGCGGAGATCATGAAACAAAGGCCGACAAGCGAGTTCCTTAAAATGGAAAGCCGTGAACTGACGGTATTATTCGCCGACATGCGCGGTTTCACCAGCCTGTCCAATGAGCTGAACCCGCAGGAGATCCAGGAAACCCTTAACTCTTTCCTTGAAGTCATGGTGGATTGCGTTGAAGAATCAGACGGGATGATAAGCTCGCTGCAGGGTGACGGATTTATGGCTTTGTTCGGCGCGCCATTCCGCCAGGAAGACCATTGCCGCCGCGCCCTGCATGCTTCCGTTTACATCCAGGAGGCGCACCAGAGATGGGTGGATGAACGCTCGGCCAAAGGCCGCCCCTACCGGCTGCTGGGTGTAGGGATAGCCACAGGCGAAACAGTGGTAGGCGCCTACGGAACGCACAACCGCATGGAGTACACGGCCCTGGGCCATACTGTAAACCTGGCCAGCCGCCTGTGTTCCTACGCGGGAGCCGGGGAAATCCTGACCATAGCTGAAACCATAGAAAAAGCCGGTTTTTCCGGAGAGTTCCCTTTCGCCGCGGTGACAAAAGGAAAACTCTCTTTCAAAAATATCCTGGCGCCGGTAGAAGTATTTTCAATCTCAAAAAAATAAATACCAATATTAAATGTAGTTGCCGATTTATCGGCTGTTTTGACTTTTAAAAGGCGCCCATAAATGGGCAACTACAAAAATCATTCCCAAAATTATGAAAACCATTTTAAAGATTATCTGTTTATGTGCAATTTTACTTTCAAGCTTGCTTACTAATTCCCTGGGAATAACCCCTTCCTTAATGTATTCCACCTATCTGGGCGGCGCTAATGAAGACCGGGTGAACGCTATTGCGGTGGATAGTGCAGGGAATGTTTATCTTACGGGATTAACAGTATCAGACAGTTTCCCGGGCACGGGCGCGGCGGGTATTTTCGACGCAAATAGGTCAGCGCCGTCAACAGATGCCTTTATAACCAAGCTCAGCCCTGCCGGAACTCTTTT
>MGVM01000017.1:0-9908 GCA_001800495.1 Elusimicrobia bacterium RIFOXYB2_FULL_48_7 | reverse complement strand
TGGCGGCGCCGGTATTGATATCGGCAATGCCATCGCCATTGATGGTTCAGGGATTATATATGTCACGGGAGAAACGACTTCGGTTGATTTTTCCACTGCAGGCCCGCAATACCAGGCGGGGAATCAAGGCGGCACAGATGCTTTTGTAACGGCGCTCAATGCCGATGGTACAGGGCTGGCTTACTCCGCTTATCTTGGCGGCGCCGGCGAGGATTTCGGCTATGGAATAGCCGTGGATACCGCCGGGAACGCTTATGTTACCGGAGGGTCCGGGTCTAATGCCGGCACTTTTCCCCAGACAACCTATGCCTATCAGCCCGCCAATGCGTCAGCGCCCGTGAGCGATGTGTTCGTGTGCAAGCTTTCTTCGGCCGGGGCCGTGGAATATTCCACTTTCCTGGGCGGCACGACAGCGGATATCGGGCGGGCCATTGCCATTGACGGAGCAGGCAATGCCTATGTAGCCGGCCAGGCCACGGCTGCTTTTCCCATATTTCCGCCGGCTGCTGTTTTTAAACCCACAATTACCGGTGCCAGCGACGCGTTTATATCTAAAATCAGCTCTTCAGGCGCCAATTTGCTTTATTCAACTTATGCAGGCGGAAGTGTCGTGGATGACGCCTTCGGCATAGCGCTGGACGGCGCCGATTCTGACACCCTTAATGTTTATATAACGGGCTATACATATTCCGATGATTTTCCAAAAATCGGTTTTGCGGCTACCGGGAAAGTAGTCGGACAAACGGCCATAAGCACCGCGCCGGATGCCTATGTATTTAAACTTAACATGAACGGCGGAGGCGGAAATCTCGACGGCGTGTATTCCACCTACCTGGGCGCGGGGACGGATGACAGGGCTAATGCCATAGCGGTGGATGCCGCAGGCAACGCTTATGTGGCAGGGTTGACCACTTCGATAAATTTTCCCCTGGTGAACCCGATACAGGATACAAATATCGCGCCCGGCCCGGGGAGAATGGTTTTTGTGACGGAAATAAGCTCTTCGGGGGCCGTCAAGATTTTCTCTACGTATTTAGGGGGAGTCACGGACCAGGAAGGAAAAGGAATCGGGCTGGACGGTTCAGCGAATATCTACGCGGCCGGATGGACCAGTTCGACGGATTTTTCTACGGCTGCCGCGATGCAGCCGGTGAATGCCGGGTCTAAAGACGGTTTCGTAACCAAGATTTCCGCGACAGAACTGAAACTGATCAGCGTAACCATAAGCCCTGTAACCTATTATTCTTTTGGTTCGCTTGAAATGGGTATTTCATCAATAACAAATACAGGCATAACAATAACCAATACAGGCAATGTAATTGAACGCTATATTGTAAACTGCACGACAGTTACTCCGGGCACAACCTGGTCGCCGGGTTCAACTCCGGGGCTGGATACATTCGTACTTAAAGCAGGATTGCATCCTTCAAAACCGGGCCTGGCGCAGTTCGGGCCGGAAGACGTTATTTACAGTTCCGGGACAACTGCTTCAGATGCGGTTTATTCTATTGACGGCACTCAAAAAGGCAATAATGTAGAAGTCAGCGGAGTGAGGACTATGTGGAACCTGCTTGAAATGCCGTCAGATACGTCAATTGCCGGTGAACAAAGGATCAGAATATATATAACCGCGGAGGAACAGCCATGACCCCATTAAAAAAAGTAATTCAATCAGCTGCAATTATTCTAATCCTGCTTGGCATAACAGCCAATTGTTATGCCACCATCGGGCTTGGCACCAAGTTTGCGACAGTTATTCTTGAAAAACTCGAACCGGGAAAAGTTTACAACCTGCGCGAGCTCAGGAATTTGCCGCTGACCGTAATTAACAGCGGCAGCGAAGAAACAGACGTAATAGTTGAAGCGGAAATCCCGGAAAAGAGCGAGCTGAGGGAAGGGTATGAGCCGATCGCCGACACAGCGTTTATTAAGTTCGTGCCAAACAAATTCAGGATTAAAGCGGGCGAGGAGTATCCTTGCGATGTAATAATCGCCATTCCCGCGGATAACTCGTTAATAGGAAAACATTTCCAGGCAAAAATATGGACTCACACGGGCGGCTCGGACATTTTCGGCGCCGGGGTAGTAAACAGGATATTTTTTTCCATAGGCGCGCCGGGGCCGGAATCAGCCCAGAAGGCAAAGAAAAACGAAATACTCACCGCGCTGAATTTTGACACGGAGCCCAGGGATATATATCTGACAATCCCTGCCGGCAGGAAAATTGACCTGATGAAGGAACTTGATAAAACAATAAAACTGGTAAATAAGGCCCGTGATAAAATTACGGTAAAGCTTGAGAGCGTGGATTACAGGAAAAACGGCAGCGTGGTAGCCCAGCTCCGGCCGGGTTATGAATTTACGCCGGACAAGAAACTTCTTGCTTTCAAGCCTGAAAATACCAGGATTAACGCAAATTCGATCAAGGATGCCGGGATGTATATCCGGATACCGGCAGATGAGAAATACTACGGGAAAAAGTTTATGTTCGTGGCCAGGGTTACGCCCGTAAAACCGGAATTGCCCATAGAATTTTACACAAGAATATTTGTAACAGTAAACAATAATGAACAGGCCCCAAAACCAAAAAGGTAGCGGTTTTGGGACTTCGTCCAACTTAGGGAGGTGATGTGATTAGAAATTATGGCTGTTTGTAGTTGCCCGCGCAAAGCGCGTATGGGCGTCTTTTAAAAGTAAAAACAGCCGATAAATCGGCAACTACACTAGAAGTAACCTAAAAAAGGGAGACTAAAATGAAGATTTTTATCAGAAGTTTGGCAGTATTAGCATTATTTGCAGTAACGGCGGACCTGGTGTACGGCGTAAACCCTGATTCCTTTGAAATCAGCGTTACACCGAACATAGTATATTCAGTGCTGATTTCAACACCAGAAGGCGGGATTGCATTTACTTCAAACGACCTTAACACCGCGTATGTTAACGCGGGATCGGCTACAGTTACCAACAACGGGAACATCGTCGCGGACTGGACCATGAAAGCGACAGCTTTAAACACGTGGACACTCGGTACAACGCTCTCAGATAACGGCGGGGACAATAAAATGGTATTGGCGGCCCAGTTCAACGGTGCACTGCCTTTAGCCGGCGACTACGTTGATGCTGATGTTTTAACAACCAGTGAAAAAGATGCCAGCACGGTAAATTTTGCCGGCACCCAGAACGGAGACGATGTAGCCAAGACCGATTCAAGGCTTCTTTGGATCTATGTCAAAACACCGACCAATACAACAGTAGAAATAGCGCAGAAGTTCAGGGTTGAAGTTAAGGCATACCCGGCAAGCAGGTTTTAATTAAAAGCTGTCCTGAGTCAATTGTGCCTAAAACATGAATAATATTTTCAGGAAATACCTTTTTTATGGGGTTTTTCTGCCTTTTTTGCTGTTTAATGGGCCAGTATACCCTTCACAGGATGATTCAATGATAGTATCTGTGAGGTTGAAGGATAACTGGGCCCCGGCAAAATTAACCGGCCTTGAAGCCCGGCCGACTTCCAATGAAGGCGAGATAAAGCTGTCCTGGATTGCCCCTGACGAGAACCTGGGGCTGTTTGAACAGCCGGCGCCTGTTTCCGGATACTACATAAGGTTTTCAACGTATCCGGCAGGTTCTCTCCCGGCTGACACCGCTTACTGGTGGAATACCGCGCAGCAGGTTACTATCGGTTACGCGAACACTCCCGGCAGCCCCGAAACAACTTACTTAACCCTGCCTTTGCCCGGGACCACTTACTATTTCGCTGTTAAGTCCTATGATAAGGAAGGGAACATCTCGGAACTTGATACGGGTATTATTGAAACAGGCCAGTCCAGCGCCGCCGCGAAGGGATTCTTGCTGCCGGTAATAGCAAACCTCAGCCCGGTTTACGGTATTTCATCCGGCAGTACAACAGTCGTCATTACCGGGTCCGGGTTTACCGGTGTAACCGGCGTTAAGTTCGGCGCGGAAAACGCCTCAAGCTATACAGTTGATTCTGATACCCAGATAACAGCTATAGCGTCAGCGCAAATTGCCGGGACCATTGACGTTGTAGTAACAAACCCGGCAGGGTCATCTTCTATAGTGCTGGTAGGCGAGTATACCTATTACAATTTGCCTGTAATAACAATTCTCACCCCGGCTTTTGGTTCCTCGGCCGGCGGCACATCAGTTGTCATTACCGGCTCGGGGTTTGCAAGCATCATCGGCGTGACCGGCATAAATTTCGGGGCCTTGAACGCCGCAAGTTACATAGTGAATTCAGATACCAGGATCACAGCGCAGACGAAGGCGCACACCGCGGGGATAGTGGACGTAGTGGCCACGAACCTGGCGGGAGCGTCCCTGATCGTGACGGCTGGCCTCTATACGTATTTCCTGGAACCGGTAGCCAGCATCTATTTTGAGCCGTACATATTTCCATCCCCTACTAACGGGTACACAGCCGATATCGCCTACTGGATGGCCGGGCCGGGGCTGGTGAATATCCGGGTTTACAACGAGATTGGGCGCCTGGTTTACTCGCTGGAAGAAAACAAACCCGCTGGAGCGCAAAGTTCAAACATCAGGGTTGGCAGGCTGGCGCCCGGGGTTTACTTATATCTTTTAAGCATGAGCTACGATGATGGGAATGTTAACAGGTATTCCAAGCGCAAATTCGTGGTAATACATTGACGGACACTTATATTATACCCAAGTACAATTGACCGGTTTGCGCAATTCCCTTATAATGTGAACATAAAGAAATAAGAATCGTTTTTCAAGGAGCGTGGCGAATGTCAGCAAACAAAAAACAAGTATATATTTTAGATGATGATGAATCGGTATGCCGCGCGCTTAAGATATTATTATCAACTTACGGGTTTGAAGTTAAAACCTTTCTTTCCGGGGAGGAATTTTTCAGCGCGGTGCCGGATAAAGCCCCGGGTTGTTTAGTCCTGGATATTCACATGCCGGGCATGGACGGCTGGGAAGTGTTAAAGCGGATAATTGAATCCGGGTCCAAGCGCCCTGTTATTATTATTTCAGCGGAAAAGAACGGCGGGCCGGAAGTGTTGAATAAAAAGTCTTTAAAGGCCGGCGCCGTGGGATTTTTCCAGAAACCGGTTAATGACCAGAATTTAGTCAACCTGATCAATAAGGCGTATTAGAAGGAGGCAATCAAAATGGAAAAGAAGTATTTTTTAATCATTATAGCCCTGTTTTTAATGACAACGGTCATGGGCTGTAATACGATGAAGGGTGCGGGAAAGGATGTGGAGCAGGCAGGGCAGGACCTTCAAAAGGCCGCGGACAAAGAAAATGAAACTAAATAATCAAGAAAGCATAAAAATAAGATTCAAAGGAGAGAGTATGAAATGTTTTTCATGGATCAGCAGTATCTGCATGGTTTTAGCGGCAAGCTTGACGATGAGTTTCGCGGGGATGATTCCGGCGAAGAGCGCGGAGCAGGCGCAGGCGCAATCAGCTTACGCCAAACTCCCGATGTGTTTTGAAGCTAACATGGGCCAAACCGACAAGTCGGTAAAATTTCTTGCCCGCGGCAAGGGTTACACCCTGTTTTTAACTGCTTCAGAAGCCGTGCTGGCCGGGGGGCTTGATGTGGTGCGCTTGAAACTGGAAGGCGCCAATGCTGCCTCTATAGTTAAAGGAATGAATATACTGCCAAGCCAGAGCAATTATCTGACTGGTAACGGACCGAATAAATGGCAAACCGGCGTGAAACAATATTCCAGGGTAGAATACAAGCAGGTTTACCCCGGGATAGATATGGCCTATTATGGAAACCAGGGCCAGCTGGAATATGATTTTATAGTAGCGCCGGGAGCAAACCCCGGGCTTATCCGCATAAATTTTGACGGAACAAAAAATATAAAACTTGATGCCCAGGGCAACTTAGTCCTGAGTTTCAAAGAAGGCCAGATGTCCTTCAGCGCTCCAATACTCTACCAGAAAACAGGAAGCACAAGGGTGCCCGTGGAAGGGCGTTTTGTGTTAGCAGCCAATAAGCAGGTGAGTTTTGAAGTTGGTGCGTATGATAAAAACAAGGAACTGGTCATAGACCCTTCCTTAACATATTCCACCTATTTGGGTACGACTGTGGAAGACCGGGTGAACGCCATAGTAACGGACGCCGCGGGTAATGTATATATGACAGGACAAACGCAGACGGTTGCCGATAAGTTCCCGGGCACCGCCTCTTCTCCGATTCAGGCTTCCAACAATGGCGGCGCGTTTGATGCTTTTGTGATAAAGTTAAATCCGGCCGGAGCCATTGTGTGGGCCACTTATTACGGCGGCGTCGCAGATGACATCGGCCTTGGTATCGGCTTGGACGGCACAGGCAAAGTATACATCTCGGGTTCAACCACCGGGTCACTTCCGGTTCCGTACACGCAGCTTGGAACCGGCGGCGGAACAGACGCATTTGTAGCGGCCTTTAGCGCCGACGGCACTGCCCTGGTTTACGCGCGTCAATTCGGCTGCCCCCAGGTGGACACCGGCGATGGGATCGCCGTGGACACGGCAGGCAACGCCTATGTGACAGGATTTACCGGCTCTACAGCCGACAATAGTTTCCCGGTTAATTTCGCCGGAGGCGCGATGTATGGTTTAGGTTCGGCCCAGACTTCTTTTGGCGGCGCGGGAGACGCGTTCGTGGTAAAGCTCAATGCGGCCGGTGTCCTGATGTATTCAACTTACCTGGGCGGCACGGGAATAGATTTTGGAAAAGCGATTGCCATTGACAGCCTTGGCGCTGCCTATGTTGTCGGCGGTTGCGGAGATGCCTTTGTCTCGGTATTTACCTACCCTAATGTTTTCAAAAATACAGCTAATAACATAGTAGACGGGTTCCTGGCTAAATTGGACCCAACCGGCGCCACTTTTACCTATAAGACGTACGTAGGCGGCGCGAACAGTGACGAAGCTACCGCTCTCGCGGTGACCAGCCCGGATACAGTTTATATTACGGGATGGACGGATTCCGCTGATTTTCCCGACACTGCCATTGCTTTTGCCCCGGTCGGCCAGCTGACCAACGCGGGCGCCCCGGATGCATTTGTATTTAAACTTCATTTGTTTCAGCCCGGCGGCGGGCATAACGACGGCGTTTTTTCCACCTTTTTGGGAGGCAACGGAATTGACAGGGCTGCAGCCATCAAGGTTGACAGCGCGGGCAATTCATACGTGACCGGCGTAACAGAGTCTCCGAATTTTGTCAGCGTGGGGCCGGGTACACAGCCTTCTCTTCCCTATACAGCCGCCGCCTTGGGCGGGGGATCAGACGCATTTGTGACTGTGATCAGTCCGGACGGGCTTAACCCCCGTTTGTTTAATACATACTTAGGAGGCGTTACGCTTGAGGGAGGCATGGGAATCAGCCTGGATGCCGGTAATAATATTTATGTGGCGGGCTGGACGACTTCGGCGGGTGTTTATCCCACGGGTTTTCCTACGGCTCTTCCGCTCTATGCCGACAATACCGGAGCTAAAGATGGTTTTGTCATGAAGTTTTCACCGGTATCAGCGGCACCTATACCGTCAATTACCAAAGTTAACCCGGTTTTCGGGCCGACTGCCGGCAGCACAACAACAATCATGATTAACGGTTCCGAGTTCAACGGCATTAATGGGCCGGACGGCGTCAAGTTCGGCACGGTGAACGCCGTGAGTTATGTAGTGAATTCAAGCACCTGGATCACGGCGATAGCGCCGGCGCATGCGGCGGGAACAGTGGACATCGTGGTAACCGGCCCGGCGGGCGCATCTTTTGCCGTAGCGACAGATACCTACACTTATTATGATTTACCGAATATCACCGGTGTTATACCGCCCGGAGGCGTTCTCGCCGGCGGAACAACAGTTGTTATCACCGGTTCAGGGTTCACCGGAGTCACCGGTGCAACAGGCGTCAAGTTCGACGTGCTCAATGCCGCAAGTTATGTAGTGAATTCCAGTACGCAAATCACGGCAATTACACCGCCGCATGCATCGGGAATAGTGCACATCACGGCAAGAAACCCGGTGGGTTCATCTACCATAGGCCTCAATGACATCTATACTTATGTTTTGGCAACTTCCTCGCCAGTGATTACCCTCGTTAATCCGGCTTCCGGGCTTCTTACCGGCGGCACGACGGTCGTAATTACCGGTTCAGGTTTCACCGGCATCAACGCGCCTAACGGCATCAAGTTCGGCGCGGTGAACGCCGCGAGTTACGTGGTGGATTCCTCCACGCAGATCACGGCGATGTCGCCGGCTCACGCGGTAGGCCTGGTGGATATAGTGGCAACAAGCCTGAATGGTGTATCCGCGGTCGTGCCGGAAGATAACTACACGTTTTTTGCGGCGACCCCGGTTGTACACGCGCCGATTATCACAAGCGTTGCTCCTCCCGGCGGCCTGCTCACCGGCGGCACAACGGTCGTAATTACCGGCTCCTGGTTCACCGGAATTACCGGGGCTAACGGCGTTAAGTTCGGTTTGATCAACGCGGCAGGTTACGCGGTGAATTCAGACACGCAGATCACGGCGCTATCGCCGGCCCACGCGGTAGGATTAGTGGATGTCACGGCAACAAGCCTTGACGGCACCTCCGCGATTGTCCCGGAAGACGCCTACACATATTTTGTCGCAGCTTCTTCAGCGGCCGCCCCTGTAATTACAGGGGTCAGCCCGGCCGGAGGCGTACTCACCGGCGGCACGACAGTTGTCATCACCGGCACCGGATTCAGCGCGATCACCGGCCCGAACGGCATCAAGTTCGATATTACAAACGCAAGAAGTTATACCGTAAATTCAAATACGCAGATTACGGCGATATCCCCGGCCCACGCGGTGGGGATAGTCAACATTGTGGCTACAAGCACAGCCGGATTATCCGCGATTGGAACGGCTGATAACTACACTTATTTTATAGCTTCATCCACGCCAGCCCCTGCAGTCAGCATCCTCAGCCCGACTTTCGGGCCTGCGGCAGGCGGCACGACAGTTGTTATTACCGGCACCGGTTTCACCGGGGTCACCGGGGCTAACGGCGTCAAGTTTGGCGAGCTCAATGCGACAAGTTATACCGTGAACTCAAACACGCAGATCACGGCGGTATCGCCTGCCCATGCAGCCGGGGTAGTGGACATCGTGACAACGGGCCTTTACGGTTCATCCGCGATTGTCCCGGAAGGCGCCTATACATATTTTGTCGCCGGTTCCACGCCAGCGCCGACAATCACCAGTCTCAGCCCGATTCTCGGTTCCTCATTGGGAGACACAACTGTTGTTATCACGGGCACCGGTTTCACCGGGATCACCGCTGCTAACGGCGTCAAGTTCGGAGAACTGAGCGCGGCAAGTTATGTAGTAAATTCAGATACAAAGATCACTGCCAGGACAAGAGCGCACGCAACCGGCATAGTTGATGTCGTGGTTACGAGCTTGTCCGGCGCCTCCGCAACCGGAGCGGCAAGCCGTTATACGTACTTCCTCGTTCCCGTCGTTGGAGCGACCTTTGACCCGTATATCTTCCCGTCACCGGTCACCGGGGATACCGCCGGCATCGGTTACTGGATGGCTGGGCCAGGGCTCGTGAATATCAGGGTTTACAGCGAGATCGGAAAATTAGCGGCTACACTGGAGGAAAACAAGCCCGCGGGCACCCAGGGTTCCAGCATTAACGTAAGGGACCTGGCTCCGGGGGTATATTTGTACCTCTTGAGGATCACCTACGATGACGGAAATATAGAGAATCACTCTAAACGCAAATTCGTGGTGGTGCGCTAATGCAAACTAAAAATTATAAGGGGAATGGGGAGGTCAAACATATGAACATCAACAAAATCAGTCGGATAGGAACAGCGCTTTTAGCCGTAGTTTTATTCAGCGGGCTTGGCTGGTCAGCAGAAAACGCCAGCCTG
>MGVM01000016.1:5542-6875 GCA_001800495.1 Elusimicrobia bacterium RIFOXYB2_FULL_48_7 | reverse complement strand
TTTATGTTGTGCCAAACATCGCCGGCTGGGTGGGTGGCGACACAGTAGGAGTGGTGCTTGCTACCCGGCAGCACAAGGCTGAAAAACTTAAACTTTCCGTTGATATCGGGACAAATGGGGAACTGGTGCTGGGATCAAGGAAAAAAATGATGGCTGCTTCCACCGCGGCCGGGCCCTGCTTTGAGGGTGCGCGCATATCCTGCGGAATGAGAGCGACGACAGGCGCCATTGAATCTGTTTACATAGCGGAGGAAGGCATTTTCTGGCGGGTGGTTGACCGGATAAAGGCGTTGGGAATATGCGGGTCAGCCCTGATAGACACGGTGGCGGAACTTCTGAAATTCGGCATTATAGACGAGACCGGCAGGATCCTGTGCAGGGGAGAGCTTGACGGGAAAATCCCTCAGGTGCTGTTGAAATCCATAATTGAACACGAGGAAGGCAATTCCTTTGAGATCACGGATAATGTCATCCTGACCCAGAGGGATATCCGCGAGCTCCAGCTGGCCAAGGCGGCGATTTTTGCCGGGATCCAGGTGCTTATTAAGGAACTGGGAATAGAACTTAAAGATATTGATGAAATACTGCTTGCCGGGACTTTCGGCAATTACATAGACAAGGCAAACGCCCAAAAGATAGGATTGATTCCGAATATAGCGCTTGAAAAGGTAAGGTACGTGGGCAATGCCGCCTGTGAGGGCGCACGCATTGCTCTGGTAAGCACGGAAGGCAGGTGGGAAGCCGAGGAAATTGCAGAACAGGTTGAGTATATCGAGCTTTCGGGCAGGCCGGATTTCCAGGATGCTTTCGTGGACGCCATGCTGTTTGAAAAACATTGGCACCAAAATTAATTGGTAACAATTTTGGCACCTCACCTGGTTCGGCTTGACTAAACCATCCAAAAGCTATATAATTAATTTGTAATTGATCATTAAATGCGGGTGTAGTTCAGTGGCTAGAACGACTCGTTGCCAACGAGTAGGTCGAGGGTTCAACTCCCTTCGCCCGCTTTTCTTTCAAACCTATGTTAGCTGGGCTTGTGAGCCCGGGGCGCTCACCGTCTCGCGCCCGCTGCAAGAACAGCCACACTTATACTTGCGGCCTGCAGCCCTTCGCCCGCTTTTTACCAACCCTGATATTTTTATCAGGGTTTTTTTGTCAACAAACATATGCTCAAAATCAATGAAATCTATAAAAGCATCCAGGGGGAATCGCGGTTCGCGGGAGAACCCTGCGTGTTTATCCGTTTGACAGGTTGCAATCTGCGCTGTTCCTGGTGCGATACCAAATACGCCTATTATAAAGGAAGGGAAGTCTCCATAAAGCAGGTGAT
>MGVM01000016.1:3502-5252 GCA_001800495.1 Elusimicrobia bacterium RIFOXYB2_FULL_48_7 | reverse complement strand
ACTGGGCAAAGAAAGTTACACAAAAATATGAACTTGCCGGCAAAACCCGGGTTGTTTTTGGGGCCGCTTACGGCAAATTATCCTTGAAATTACTGTCCGGCTGGATATTGAATGATGGGATTGATGCCCGGCTGGGGTTTCAGCTTCACAAGTATGTCTGGGGTGCTGACGCGAAAAGCGTCTGAAACGCCATTTTTTATACTGCTATCTGGTTTCCGCCTGCCTTTTTTGCTTCCGCGAGTTTCTTGTCCGCCATTTCAATGAATTCGTTTATATTCGCCTGCTGGTTCGCCGGGTTTAACGAGCTGATCCCTATGCTCATGCCTATGTTTTTGGTTTCCAGCACGGCCCTGGCTCCAGAGACTATGCGCTTGGCTATCACTACCGATGTTTCCTTGTCGGTTTCCGGCAGGATTACGGCGAATTCATCTCCGCCATACCTGAAAATCCTGTCTACGAAGTTGCGGGTATTGCTTTTGATAATTGACACAATCTGCTGGAGGAGCATATTGCCCTCGGCTGCGCCGAAGTTATCGTTGTACTGCTTGAACCCGTCAATATCGCACATCAGCAAACTCAAGTCCTTGCTCTGCTTGCGTGACCTCTGCACCTCGATATTGAGCTGTTCAAAAAGGTTCTTTCTGTTGAAAACCCCGGTGAGGTCATCAGTGGTATTCAACTCTGCGATTTTTATGTTTGTCTGCTGGAGCTGCTTGTGGAGTTTTTCGTTTTCCCTGTTCAGCCGTTGTTTTTCAAGAAAGGTCTTGACCTTGTGTAGCAGGTCAGCCGGGTTGACCGGCTTGATAAGGTATTCATCCACGTTTTTCTGGGTGGATTGAAGCGCCGTTTCGAGGTTGCTCCTGCCGGTTATGAGGAAAAATATTGAAAACTTGTCCTTCTTTTTCGCTGGTTCAACCAGGGAAACCCCGGATTCCTTGCCCAGCTGGAGGTCCGAAAGAATAACGGAATAGGTTTTTTCCTTTATCAGCTGCAGGGCCTGGGATGCGGTTGCCGCCGTATCAACGACGTAATACTGCTCGCTCAGGATTTCCTTCAGGGTTTCGCGCACGTCGTCGTTGTCTTCAACCACCAGTGTTCTTATTTGTTCATCAACGGGCCGGTTGGAATCCTCCGTTTTGTGTTTCTTCTGTATAAGGTCGCTGATTTCCTTCAGCAGGTTTTCAACATTGAACGGCTTGAGCAGGCAGGAATGCGCTCCCTTCCGGACTATGTTGTCGATCACTCCTTCAAGGTCGTAACCAGACATGGTGATCACGATGGAATCCGGGTTGTCTTTTTTCAGTTCTTCCAGGACTGAAACACCGTCAATGTCCGGCAGGCGGATGTCAAGCAGGGCTATGTCAAAATAATCCCTTTTGGCGATTTTCAGGGCTTCGGCACCGCTTTTTGCCAGAAGCACGCCATAACCCTTTTGCGAAAGAATCTCCTTCAGCGTGTTGCGGTCGTGCTCGTCATCATCCACAATGAGTATGGTCCCGTTTTTAGGCGTCTTTGTCGTTTCCAGGTTGGTGATCATTTCTATGATGCCGGGAACATTCAGGGGCTTTTGTATTATAGTGGTTATGCCTTTTGCCTGGAGTCCTTCAATACAGTCGACGGGGTTTCCTGTCATCAGGGAAACCAGGGTTTCAGGCTGTATTTTCTTTATTTCGTCAAAGGTTTTTATCCCGTCAATGCCGGGCATCTTTATATCCATAAGGACGAAATCGTAGGGTTTTTGCCTGATGAG
>MGVM01000016.1:0-3481 GCA_001800495.1 Elusimicrobia bacterium RIFOXYB2_FULL_48_7 | reverse complement strand
AAGACGTGCCCTTGTCTTTTTTGCTATGCACTTCAATGACCCCGCGGTGGCGTTCCTGGACAATCTTCCTTACTACTGCAAGCCCCAGGCCGGTGCCCTTGGACTTGGTGGAAAAAAACGGGTCGAATATCTTGTTCAGGTTTTCCTGCGGAATGCCGCAGCCATCATCCTTTATCTCTAAGACCACGCCTTCGGCCAGTACCTTGTTCCTGCTGAACTGTTCTTTATTCGTGCGCAGGAGAAGCGTTCCGGAAGGCATGCCGTCCATGGAATCGACGGCGTTGTTTATCAGGTTTCTCAGGACCTGCTTCATCTCTTCCACGTCGATCAGGGTTTCGGGGATTTCGCCGGGGAAAAAGTCGAGTTTTATCTTTTCTGGTATTTTTATTTCCTCCACCACTTCGCTGAGCAGCTTGTTAAAGTCCTTTTTTACCAGAACGGGAGCCCGGGTCCTTGAGAAATCCAGCATGTCGTTTATTATTTTGTCGGTGGATTGCATCGCGCTTTCCATTATTTCAATGCGCTTGAAAATCTTGCTGCCGGTTTCCAGGTTCTTGTCTGTTTTTATAAGGTAGATGCAGTTGGTGATGGCGCTGAGAGGGCTGCGTATCTCGTGCCCCAGGATGTTGGCCATCTGTCCTATCGCGGAAAGCCGTTCTGATTTTTTTATGTCTTCCTGCAGTTTTTGCAGTTTCACGGTCATTAGGTTGAACTGGTCGCCCAGCTTTGAGAGCTCGTCGTTTGATACCTTAGGCACCTTGTGGGTCAGGTCTCCGTTCGCCACCACAGAGATGCCCTTAATAAGCGACTCAATTGGCCGTGTGAGGCCCCGGGCGAACTGCAATGCGCCGAAAACAGCAAGGCAGGTGGTAAAGATGATTAAAAGCCCGGCAATGATCATCATTCTTCTGATAGCGGAGTACGCCTCTGCCGCGGGTTCCTCGAAAAATACCAGCCATTTGGGGCCAATAGTGTAATCGGTAATTATTATGCGGTTCATCTCGGTGAAAATAACGTTTGGAATGGCTTTTTTAAGGGATAAGAGCTGTTGTTCGGGGATCTTTTTGACTGTATTTTCCCTGATGCTTGCGGCATTGGCTGAATGGTCGATCAGCCAGATATTTTTTTGTATTTTTAGAGGGTCTGCCTTGAGGTAAGGCTGTATTTTATTGAAAATGAACTCCAATTTGACCCTGTAGCACAGGAATTCGGCAGGATCAGTTTCCAACGGGTAAACAATGTCAAAATACGGGCTGAATTTTTTCTGCTGGTTTATGCTGCCGATGGCTATTTCGCTTGTGCGGCGGGCTTTTTCAACAAGCTCTCTTGCCGGTGGAATGTTGGCATACCTATCGTCGGATGTCATGCCCGTGATTGGTTTAAACGAACTGTCAAGAAGAAATAGTCCCAGAAATTCCGGGTTCGCCGACACGGCATTGTAAAGTATTTCGGACTTGGCCGCTTTAGAAAGGCCCGGCGAGCGCTCAATTTTCCTGGCTATGTCCATCCTGGAATTCAAATCCAGGAAAAACTTGTTTACTTCGCGGTTGATATTTTCAAAAAGGTTGATGTTGTTCCTGTCAATTACGGTTTTAAGCGTTTTGCCGGTGGTGTTAATCAGTATCATGCTGAAAATAATAAGGGGAACTATTGAAATCAGAAGCGCCAGCGTAAGGTACTTGTAAAATATTTTCATAAATTGTAAGATATTTATACAAAAAATAAATCATAAATGCAAACTTTCTTGACGGAAAAAAAATTCTTAAAACTATTTTTTCGGCCCCCCTTGACAACTCTGGCTCAAAGATATATATTGTATTTGTAATTGATGGAAATACAACATATTGTATACCTACCAATAACTTAAACCGATTTTTAACTTGAAAATTAAGCCATGAAATGCACTTTTTGCGGGTATTCCGATACCAAGATTACCAATTCCAGGCCTCTTGACGAGTCCAGCGTTGTACGCAGGCGCCGGGAGTGCCCCCAATGCGCCAAACGCTTCACAACCTATGAAAGAATAGAGGAAATGCCCCTTATGGTAAGCAAAACGGACAACCAGAGAGAGCCTTTCAATAGGGATAAGCTGCGTGACGGTGTCGCCTTGGCCTGCAGAAAAAGGCCCATAGACCGTAGCGTAATAGAAAAAACCGTTGATGACATTGAACACGAACTGCAGGAATACGTTTTTGAAGTCCCCAGCAGGATAATAGGCGAGAAAGTCCTGAAGAAACTTCTGGAGCTCGACCCTATCGCGTATATACGTTTTGCCTCGGTTTACTACCAGTACGCCGACATTGACACATTCCTTAACGAGCTGAAAAGAATAAAAGAAATAAAAGAAAAATAACATAAAATTTATTCCTATCTCAAAAGGATAGGCGGGCACTTTTGTTTTTAACAAAAGCGTTCGTTAGGGAGGAAGCATGGTTGTAATAGCAAACGGGCTGACTGGCCTGAAAGAACAACTTACTGCGTCGCTCAAGCCGCAGCTCAACGAGCACTCGCTTAAGATTCTTCAAAAACGTTATCTTAGAAAGGACGACTCGGGAAAGCCGGTAGAACTACCGGAAGATTTGTTTTACAGGGTTGCAGAAAACATCGCCAAAGCCGACCTTATGTACGACGCAGAGAAAGACATTTCTTCTGTGGTTGAAGAATTTTACACCACAATGGCCCAGCTGGAATTCCTTCCGAATTCGCCGACATTGATGAACGCGGGCAGGGAATTGCAGCAGCTTTCCGCCTGTTTCGTCCTTCCCATAGAAGATTCCATGGACTCAATTTTTGACGCGCTTAAAAATACCGCGCTTATCCACAAATCAGGCGGCGGGACAGGTTTTTCGTTTACCCGGCTGAGGCCCAAGAACGACCTCGTGCGCTCAACTACCGGTGTTTCTTCCGGCCCTATTTCTTTCATGCAGGTTTTCAACTCGGCAACTGAGGCCATCAAGCAGGGCGGCACCAGGCGCGGCGCCAACATGGGGATCCTGAGGGTTGACCATCCCGATATCATGGAATTCATCACGTGCAAAGACTCAAACGAATCGCTTACCAACTTTAATATCTCGGTCGGCCTTACCGAGGAATTCGTGCAGGCTGTTGAAACCGACAGCGATTATTACCTTTACAACCCGCGCGACGGCGAGGTTGCGGGGACGCTGAAAGCCACCGAGGTTTTCAACAAGATAGTTGATGCCGCCTGGAAAAATGGCGAGCCGGGCATTGTTTTTCTGGACCGGATGAACGAAACCAACCCCACGCCGCAGATCGGCGAGATAGAATCAACCAACCCCTGCGGAGAACAGCCGCTCCTTCCTTATGAATCATGCAACCTGGGCTCTATCAACCTTTCCAGGATGCTTGTTGATGATCCTGCCGCTCAGAAAAAGGAAGTTGACTGGAAAAAAATCGCGAAAGCAACCCAGACAGCGGTACATTTTCTGGATAACGTCATAGACATGAACAATTACCCCAT
>MGVM01000015.1:7342-7591 GCA_001800495.1 Elusimicrobia bacterium RIFOXYB2_FULL_48_7 | reverse complement strand
CTTGAACCCAAAGGCGATCATTGTTGTCAGCGGCCCTGCGAAAACCATTCCAAGCAGGGTGATCACAACAAGAATTATCAACAAAACAGTGAAGACATTATCCAGGAGTACCTGGGTTTCTTCCTTTGTCTTTGTTTCAAGGTAGGTGCTGAAAACCGGAACGAAGGATGTGGAAACAGAGCCCTCGCCAAGCAAGCGGCGGAAAAGGTTAGGTATGCGGTAAGCGGCGTAAAAAGCGTCAGCAAACAT
>MGVM01000015.1:4162-7259 GCA_001800495.1 Elusimicrobia bacterium RIFOXYB2_FULL_48_7 | reverse complement strand
CTGCGTATTTTGCGATGTTTTTATTGTCCATTTGAGTTTTTTTATGTTCGCATCTCAGATACCTTATCTTCGGTTCAAATTTGTTAATTTGTTATTAACACATTTGACATCTTTTGACTTATATATTATAATATTACACACGAAAAATCAAAAATAAGAGAGGATATCAACGTCATGGCGAAACTTAAAACTGGAAGGCATACCGGGTCATTAAAACAGGCAAGAAAATCAAAAAGACAGCAGAAATTCAACAGAAATGTTAAATTCAACATCCGCGTGGCAATCAAAACCCTAAGAAAAGCTGTTACGGACAAGAACACGGAAGCAATTAAAAAGGCCCTCAGCGAAGCCGTAAGCAAAATTGACAAAGCGGCTAAGCATAATATATTCCATCCGAACGCGTCAAACCGGAAGAAATCCCAGATGATGAGACTGGCTTCCGGCGCTTCAAAATAACCTTCTTATTAAAAAAGCTCCGCAACAACCGGCCTAAGGTCGGCGTTTTCCACTTTGCCGGACTTGATAGCAAACTCAGCATCATGGAGTATTTCAAGTTTCCTGATTATATCCTTCTTCCTGAATTTTTTTATCTTGTCAAAGAAACCCTTGTCGTAAACGCTTATTCTCCTGGATATATCGAACTCCGGGATATTTTTTTGCTTCATTGACCTGGCCAGCATTATCTTCCTGTAAGCCCTGTATATCAGCGAAAAAACCATGAAGGTTTCTTCCTTTGAGTTCAGCAGATTATCTACCAGCCTAAGTGTTTTTTCCCTGTCGCCTTCCGTAATGGCGTTTGTCACGGCGATCATGCTTTCCTGCTTTATAAACCCGCTGCAGAGGCCTATGTCTTCATCAGTCACACGGCCTTTTTTGATCGTATATAGGACAAGCTTTTCAATCTCATTTTTCAGGTCGTAGAGGTTGTCTCCCGCAATTTGGTAAAGGTAATCAGCGTCTTTTTCGGTGATTGCCCTCTCGTTTTTCCTGAACTCGTTGACAATATACTTCACGCATTCCTGCTGGTAAAGCGGCCTGAACTGGACAACAAGCCCGGTTTCGGCAATTGTTTTTATGAGCACATTTTTTGAAAGTACGTCTTTCTTCAGTTTCTGCGGGTTGATGAATATAATGTAGGCGGCAGGAAAGCCGTTGGCCAGGATACCTGCGATCGTTTTTTCCGCAGCAGCCCTGATCTTATGGGCTTCCTTTATGATCACGAGGCGCTCGGAGGAGAACAGCGACATTGAAGCCATGGCGCTGGCGAGGTCATCAATGGAGAGGCCCGTGCCGTAGAATATATTTTTTTCGCAGTTGGAGGAAGCAAGAAGTTCTTCGATCTTTTTTATGAATTCTTCCTGGAGGAGGTGTTCTTCACCCCAGAGGTAGTATAACCTGGACACGCTTTGCCTGCCGTGCGTGGCTTTGGAGAGCGAAGTTAATGCTTCAGAGTAGGATTTATGCGGCATTTTTCATTGTGCGCTCTGCTGGGTTGTCGCGGCCGGCTGCAGCTGCTCGGTTGTTGAAGGAAACTTGGGCACCTTTTTTTCTGATATTCCCGCAACAGAGCCGAATCCCGCCATGGTCCTGGTGATTATCTTCTGAGAAAGGTCGTCCCTTACGATATCCCTGGCTTCTTCCTCCGTTTTCCCACCTGGCAGGGTAGAAGCGTTAAAAATAGCCACACCTTCAAGGTTGGGTTCTTCCCAAAGGGTGACATTCTGGGTTGCGTCAATGAAGTAAAGGTTGAGCAGCATGCGCAGTTTATACTGCTGGGGGTCGAAATTCGGCCCGTAGGTCAGCGGCTGGAGCGTATAATAGGTGATCTTGGCAACAACAACGCCGTCGGCATTTTCCTCGTTGGTTATGGTGAACCTTCCATCCCTGACAAACTCGTCGGTTATCCTCATATAGAGCTTGTCCTCGAGCCCTGAGACCGTGGTGTCGTTTATAATCTGGCGTATGGCTATTTTCTTGATGTGCTGCGGTATCAACTGGGCTGACGGCTTGTACATCGTGCATGAACTAACCAGCAAAACCATGAAAAGAGCGGCGATCCGTAATAACATTTTTCCTCCGTTATGCGACTATTATATTTATTATTTTGTCCGGCACGTAAATGCATTTTTTCAGGCTGCCAGTGAGATATTTGAAGAGTTTTGGGTCTGTTTTAATTATCTCAAGAAGTTCCTTTTCTCCGGTCCCCCGCGGGGCTTTTACCGTTCCCCTCATTTTTCCACTTATCTGCACGGCGATTTCCGATACCGGCTCCTGCGTCATTGCCGGGTCGAACACAGGCCACTTTGCCTTCCTCACGGTTTCCTTGTTACCAGCCATGGCGTAGAGCTCCTCGGCTATGTGGGGCGCGAACGGAGAGATCAGCACGAGAACTGTTTCATATGCTTTCTTCGAAACGCTGTCGCCGAGGCACGGGTACTGGTAAAGCTCGTTGACAAGCTCCATTATTGAGGATATAGCGGTATTGAACTGATAGTTCTTTTCAAGGTCTTCAGTTACTTTCTGGACAGTCTGGTGTGTTTTCCTAGCGAGTTTCCGGGCTTTGTCATCCCCGGGAGCTTTTGCCGGATCCTGCTTTGGTTCGGTGCTCGCTAAAATGCTTTCATTAAGCCGCCAGATCCTTGTCAGGAATCTCCAGCAGCCCTCAATGCCTGTGTCCTGCCAGTCAAGCTGTTTTTCAGGAGGGGCGGCAAAGAGTATGAACAGGCGCGTTGTATCCGTGCCGTATTTATCAATAATTGATGACGGTTCCACTATATTGCCTTTTGACTTGGACATTGCCGACCCGCCAAGGGTAACCATCCCCTGGGTAAGCAGGCGCAGGAACGGCTCATCAGTGGAAATCAAGTTCTGATCCTTTAAGAACTTGTACCAGAACCGAGAATAGATGAGATGCATGCAGGGGTGTTCTATGCCGCCGATATACTGGTCAACCGGAAGCCAGTAAGCGGCTTTTTGCGGATCGAACGGCGCTTTATCATTTTTTGGATCGCAGTACCTGGCGAAGTACCAGGAGGAATCCACGAAGGTATCCATGGTATCTGTTTCCCTGCGAGCTTCCCCTCCGCATTTCGGGCAC
>MGVM01000015.1:1995-4106 GCA_001800495.1 Elusimicrobia bacterium RIFOXYB2_FULL_48_7 | reverse complement strand
GTGCATTCCGCATTTTTCGCAGTAAACTACCGGTATTGGGGTACCCCAATACCGCTGGCGAGAGATAAGCCAATCCTTCAGCCGGTAATGTATTTTTCCCGTACCCAGGTTTGTTGATTCCATCCACTTTATTATTTTTTCCCTGCCGTCCGGAGAAGGTTCATCGCTGAATTCCCCCGAGTTTATCATAACGCCTTCGCCTTCATAGGGCATTTCACAATGCTCCGGCGGTTTTATCACCTGGATGACCGGAAGGTTGAACTTTTTGGCGAACTCGTAATCCCTGGAATCATGAGCCGGCACGCACATTATCGCTCCGGTGCCGTAGTCCATGGTGACATAATCCGCGGTCCAGACCGGTATCTTCCCGGCGTTGACGGGGTTTATGGCGTATAGTCCCGTGAAAGCGCCGGTTTTTTCGGTAGTTATGCGTTCCATGGCTGTTTTTTTACGGGTTTTTTCAATGTACTCCTTTACCACCCCGGATAATTTCATTTGCTGCAGCAGAGGATGCTCCGGAGCCACCACCATGAAGGTCGCCCCGAACAGCGTATCGGGCCTTGTAGTGAATATTCTCAGGCTTGAATAGTCCTTCGAAGGCGGGTTATCTATCTTAAAATCAACTTCCGCGCCGGTTGATTTTCCTATCCAGTTTTCCTGCATAGCAATGACTTCGCCGGGCCAGCCCTTTGCGATCGTTTTCATCCCTTCAAGCAGGGGCTCGGCATAGTCTGTTATTTTGATGAACCACTGCTCCAGTTTTTTCTTCTGGACTTCCGAATCGCAGCGCCAGCAGCGGGCTTCCTTCACCTGTTCATTGGCAAGGACTGTCATGCATGAGGGGCACCAGTTAACGGAAGAATTTTTCTTGTACGCCAGCCCGCGTTCAAGCATTTTTATGAAAAACCACTGGTTCCACTTATAGTATTCGGGGTCGCAGGTGGCAACTTCCCTGCCCCAATCATAGGTAATGCCAAGGCCTTTGAGCTGTTCTCTCATGGCGTTTATATTGTTTTTGGTCCAGGTTTTTGGCGGGATATTGTTCTTGATGGCGGCGTTTTCAGCGGGAAGGCCGAAAGCGTCCCACCCGATAGGATGGAACACGTTGAAACCGTTCATCCTTTTGTATTGGGATATCACGTCGCCGATGACATAGTTCCTTACATGGCCCATGTGTATCTTCCCGGACGGGTAAGGGAACATGACAAGGCAGTAGAATTTGGGCCGGTTCTTGTCCTCTGTTGACACGAAGAACTTCTTATCATCCCAGAATTTCTGCCATTTCGGCTCGATTGACTTGAAATCGTAATTCATTATTTCACTTTCACCATTGCTTGTGCTGCGTGGGCGCGGACCCTGTCGTCCCTAAGGGCGAGTAACAGAGCCGGAACAGCAGGCCTGCCTATATTACCCAGGGCTTCGCAGGCATATTTCCTGACAAGTTCGTTTTCATCTTTCAGGGCGTTGTATAACGGAGTGACTGCCGCGGCATCCCTGATGACTCCGAGCGAAATAGCTGATTTCATCCGCGCTATGGGGCTTGGGTCCTGCAGCGATTTTATCAATGCCGGCACGGCAAGACGGTCTTTAAGGTGGCCAAGAACGCCGGCGGAGGTAACGCGGACTTCCTCGCTGTCGTCGTTAAGAGCTTCAATAAGCGGCTGTACGGCTCTTTTATCGCCCAGATTTCCCAGGGCTATGACCGCTTTTTCGCGGACGTATTTTGACGGGTCCTTGAGAGCTTCTATGAGCGGGGTGACCGCGTTTTTATCCCTCATTCTGCCGATGACTTCCACGCTGACCGCGCGGATAAACGGATCAGGGTCTTCCATTGAAGTAACAAGCGCTTGTGTGGATTTCTGGTGAAGACGTTGATCGGTAATCCCTGCCTGAATGCTTTGGGCGCTCTGGGCGTCCTGTCCGGGCTGGCGGTCGACACCCTTCGGCTGGATTCTTATGACGTTGCCTTTTTTCCACATAAAACCCGGTAGTCTGATTTTCATAGTTTGTCCTCCTGTCCCAAATACAGCAGATATTCAATATTTCCTTTCGCGCCAGTAATGGGTGATTCAATTGTCCCCAAGTCTTTGAAACCCAGCGTGATGGCGGTA
>MGVM01000015.1:0-1976 GCA_001800495.1 Elusimicrobia bacterium RIFOXYB2_FULL_48_7 | reverse complement strand
TATATCAGCATCGCCCGGAATGATCTCCTTTATTTTCGGCAGGATCTTGTCCAGTGAAATAAAGGAAACGTCTATCGTTATTAGTTCAACCGCGTTCTGAATGCTTTTTAGCAGCCCGGGGTCGAAATACCTGAAGTTAATACCTTCAAGCAAAGCGACTCTTGGGTCGTTGCGCAGTTTCCAGTCAATCAGGCCTTTGCCGACGTCGGTGGCATAGACCTTCAAAGCGCCGCGCTGGAGCAGGCAGTCCGTGAACCCGCCGGTTGATGAGCCGATATCCAGGCATGTTTTGCCTTCCGCGCTGATCTTGAAACTATCGAGTGCGTGTTCAAGTTTCAGCCCGCCGCGTGAAACGTATTTGAGCTGGGCCTTGATCTCTATCACAGCCGCCGGTGCCACCTTTTTAGAGGGTTTTGAAACCGTCTCGCCGTTCACGGTTACATTGCCGGAGAGAATCAGCGCCTGCGCCTTTTCCCTGCTTTGTACAAGTTTTTTTTCAATGAGCAGCTGGTCCAGCCGAGCCGGCTTTGCCGGCCCCGGCTTACTTGGAACCATACCAGGCCTTTATTGCCTGCAGCATTTTCTGCGGGGTAAGCCCGTATTTATCGCGCAGAATGTCCTGCGAACCGTGTTCTATGAATTTGTCGGGAAGGGCTATCGAAAGGATTTTAGTTCCAGGGATGGAAATAATTTCTTTTACCGCGCTCCCTAGCCCGCCTGCCGAAACACCTTCCTCGACGGTGACAATGTTCTTTATTTTCTGCGCCATATTCCTGACAAGCGCCTCGTCAATCGGCTTTAAAAACCTCATATTGACAACCCCGGCGTCGATCTTTTCTTTTTTCAATAATTCCCGGGTTTCCATCGCGGGCTTTACCATGTTGCCCAGGGCGAGTATACACAGGTCTTTGCCTTTCGCTAATTCCTGGGCCCTGCCTTCAGGCAGAGCGGTGAATTCAGCGGCGGCTTCAACTCCAGGAACCCTTCCCCTGGGGTACCTGATCGCGACGGGTTTGTTAAGTTTTGTGGCGGTGTAAAGCATATCCCTGAGTTCCTGCTCGTCTTTCGGCGACATTATCACAAAATTCGGTATCAGCCTCATGAAAGCCAAATCAAAAATACCCTGGTGAGTCTTGCCGTCGTCGCCAACGATACCGGCGCGGTCTATGGCAATAATCACGGGCAGTCTCTGCAGTGCGATGTCGTGTATCAGCTGGTCGTAACCCCGCTGCAGGAATGTCGAGTATAAAGCACAGACAGGTATATAACCATTAGCGGCCATGCCCGCGGCGAAAGTGAGCGCGTGTTGTTCCGCGATGCCGACATCAAAAAACCTTTTGGGGTATTCTTTCGCGAATGGTTCGAGTCCCGTGCCTTCCGACATTGCCGCTGTGACGGCTATTATTTTTTCATTTCCGGCGGCCAGTTCAAGCAGCGTTTTTCCGAAAACTTCCGTATAGGTCGGTGTTATGGGCCCTCCGGAGTCGGCGAACTTCTGCGCTTCCCCGGTCTCTATTTCGAATTTTGCCGCGCCGTGGAACTTGATGGGGTTTCTCTCGGCGGGGTGGTAGCCCTTGCCTTTTTTCGTGATTATATGCAGGACTGTGGGGCCGTGGTTCTTTTTGATATTTGCAAGGATTTCCGCAAGCTCGTCAAAATTGTTGCCATCAACAGGCCCCAGGTAAGTAAACCCCATTTCCTCAAAAAGCATTCCCGGCACCAGAAGGAACTTGAATCTCCTGGCTATCCGGAGAAGGTATGAGCCGAAGTATTCTATTCTTTTCAGGGCTGTTTCAATGCGTTTTTCAACTTTTTTGACGGAGCCGAGGGTGAGCAGTTTTGCCAGGTATCCGGCAATCGCGCCGACCCGGTGGGATATGAACATTTCGTTGTCATTCAATATCACGAGCATGTCGGTATCCAGGTGGCCGGCGTTGTTCAATCCTTCGAAAGCAATGCCGCCTGTCATGCTTCCG
>MGVM01000014.1 GCA_001800495.1 Elusimicrobia bacterium RIFOXYB2_FULL_48_7 | reverse complement strand
TTTCTGTCTTTGGGTGACGCCGAACTTATGCTGTTCGTCGATCACGATCAATGAAAGATTCTTGAATTTTATTTTTTGCTCGAGCAGAGAGTGCGTACCTATTACAAGGTTGATTTCCCCATCCTCAAGTTTTTGGCAGGTTGTTTTTTTTGTTTTTTTCGGTGTTGATCCGGTCAGTAGTTCAACTTTTATGTCCAGGCCACTGATAAACTGCCTGATCGTGAAAAAATGCTGTTCCGCGAGTATTTCAGTGGGAGCCATAAACGCCGCCTGGTACCCGTTTTCAATGGCAAGAAGAATGGCGCTGAGGGCCACCACGGTCTTGCCCGAGCCGACATCCCCGATCAAAAGCCGGTTCATGGGGTGTGCGGACTGCATGTCGGAAAATATTTCGTTTATGGTTTTTTTCTGCGCACCCGTGAATTCAAAACCCAGATTTCTCTTAAAAGGAGTCAGATAATTTCTCCTGATCTCGTAGGAATAACCCTTGTTCTTTTCAATGTATTGTTTCCTGGACAGTTGCATCGCAAGCTCCAGCAGAAGGAATTCATCCAGAGCGAGTTTTCTTCGGGCATTGTTCAGAGATGGGTAACTGTCAGGGAAATGTATTTGTTCTAGGGCCTGTTTCGCAGGAAGCAATGAGTTTTTTTCGCGGATTTCAGGCGGCTGGATTTCCGGAAAATATTGCGAGTATTTATCCAGCGCTAGTTTTACGGTTGACCTCATGAATTTGGAATTCAAACCTTCGGTCAGGGGGTATATAGGGGTAATGCGGTTTGTATGGATGGTGCCGGCTTGCGAGCCCGAGGCTGCGTCCGGGGCTGCAGCCCCGACCAGTTCGTATTCCTCCACATTGATCTGTTTTGAATTGTAGAATTTTTCTATTTTGCCGTGCAGGATTACTTTTGAGCCGTACGCGAAATCTTTGCGCAGCCTGGAAAAAACGTCATACTTGTAGTTAGTCCTGCGGACGAACGACGCGTAAACCATTCCGGTGGAATCCGAAATTGCCGCCTTGAACACCGATAGCCGCGGGTTCAGCCGGACAACATCCGAGAGCTTGACCACACCTGAAATGCTTGCTTTTTCATTGTCCTGAAGCTCGGCGATTTTTTTTTGCACCCGGCGGTCGTCGTGTTCCTTTGGGAAATATACCAGGAGGTCGTAAATGGTGTTTATGCCAAGTTTTGAAAAAAATCCGGCTTTTTTCGGCCCGACACCTTTCAGGAATTTGACGGGATTTTCAAGCGGGGTCATGGATTGTTTTGCTTTTTCCAAATATAATTTGTATAATCTTCATCATCATAAAAATGATTGTTGTACCAAATCGTGGAGGATAGAATATGTCATACAAATGCGTTGTTTGCGGTAAACATCCTGCAGCAGGTAAAAACGTAAGCCACTCAAAAAGAGCCACTCCAAGGCAGTTCAGGCCAAACCTGCAGAAAATACGCGTAAAGTTCGAAGGTTCGGTCCAGAGGTCTTATGTCTGCACCAAGTGCCTCAAGGCCAATAAAGTTGAGAAAGTTATATAACTTCGCTGTTAAATGAGCTGCAGGTGATGAAGCCTCTTGTACAGCCCTTCTTTTTTAAAAAGCTCTTCATGCGTCCCGGCATCTACAATTGAGCCGTTTTCCAGCACAATGATCTTGTCCGCATTCTTTATTGTCGCGAGCCTGTGGGCGATCATCAGGGTGGTCCTGCCTTCCATCAGCTTCTCAAGAGCCTGCTGGACAAGTTGTTCCGATTCGGCATCCAGATTGCTGGTGGCTTCATCCAGAAGAAGGATCTTCGGATTTCTTATCAGCGCCCTCGCGATCGCGATCCTCTGTTTTTCCCCGCCGCTTAAAAGCACGCCTCTTTCGCCGATCAGCGTATTGTAGCCCTTCGGAGTTTTCTCTATGAAATTATGGGCTTGCGCTAGCTTCGCAGCCATGACAATCTCATCTTCGCTGGCGCTGGAATTCCCGTATGCGATATTGTAGCGGATGGATTCATTGAAAAGTATGGTTTCCTGGGTCACGATGCTCATCTGTGACCGAAGGGAATGAAGCGTGACATTTCTTATGTCATTGCCGTCAATGTATATGCCGCCTTTTGAAGGGTCATAGAATCTTAACAATAGGTTCACCAGAGTTGATTTACCGGAGCCCGAGGGGCCTACGATAGCTACTACTTCTCCGGACATGACTTCAAAACTGACATCCTTCAAAACCCGGATGCCCTTATCGTATTCAAAACCGATACCGTCAAACTTTATACTTTCGCGTAAAGGAGCGATTTCCTGTGCGCTAGTTTTTTCCATAATGTCAGGCGCCTGATTCAGTAATTCAAAAATCCTCTCCGAGGCAGAAATTGCCTGTTGTATCTGGGGGTTGAGGTTTGAAAAATTCTTTATGGGCTGGTAGATGGAAAAGGCCGCCGCGAAAAACGCGAAGAACGACCCGGGCGACCAGGCTCCCGAAATGACGTCCTTCCCTGCGAAAAACAACACAAGCCCTACGGCAAAGGCGCCCATGAATTCCATAAGTGGAGAAGATAAAGCCTCAATTTTGGTGAACCGCATGACCAGAGTGTAAAGGTCCCAGTTTATTTTCTTAAACCTCTCTATCTCGGTTTTTTCCTGATTGAAAGCCTTGGTTATATTTATTGCCATGATGGATTCCTGCAGGTTCGTGTAAATCTCTGCCATCTGTTTCTGTCCTTCCCTGGAAAGGTGACGCATTCTCCTTGAGAAATTAATTATGGGCAGGGAAACAAACGGGAAAGCGATGAAGCTGACCAGGGCGAATTTCCAGTTCAGGTAGAAAAGTATGCCTGTCAGCACTATTACCGTCAGGCCATCGCAGACTATCGTGGCCGGGGCCCTGTTTAGCGCGAATTGCAGGGCCGCAATATCATTGGTAAGGCGGGACATTATTTTGCCGGTTGTGCCTTTTGCGTAAAAACCAGACGACAGGCGCTGGAGTTGTTCATAGGTCTGAGTTCTGATTGTAAGCGTGATCCTCTGGGCTATTGAAGACATGAAGTAGGTCTTGGCGTAATTGAACACCCCGAGCAAAAAGTAAGCCAGCGGGATGGAGAACACAATCAGGTACAACGAGTGGATGTCCCTGGCAATGAATACTTTGTCAATCATCGGTTTCAGGAGGTACCTGATGAGGCCTGTCAGGCTTGAAACAACAGCCATGCAAAAAAGCGAAACGAAAAATCTTGTTTTGTAAGGTTTCAGGTATTGAAGCAGCTGTTTGTACATTATATTTTCCCCATTATCAGTTTCGCTGCCCTGTTATATACCCCCGGTTGTCCGAGAATGGGCCTGATCGAGTTCAGTTTCTGTTTCATGACGTTCAAAGCATTTGCGTCTGAAATAGTTTTTACAACCGCATCCGATATTTTCCGCGGAGTCGCGTCATGCTGGATGTATTCCGGCACAATCTGTTCGTTAACAAGCAGATTGGTAATTGTAACTGAAGTTACCTTTATTATCGATTTAACCAGGTAATACATGAGCCACGGCAGCCGGTACATTACTACCATGGGTATTTCCAGCAGCGTGTTTTCAAGCGCCACGGTCCCGCTTGTTGTTATCGCAAAATCCAACCCTGCTCTTGCGGCATAACTGGAATCGTAAAGGATTTCGAAACTTTTCACTGGCACCTCGCCGTATGATTTTTCGAGCTGTTTCATGCCGATGATTTTGAATTTTACCCCCGGATATCTTGCCAGGATCAATTTCGCCGACTTGATCATTACAGGAAGGTTCCACTTGATCACCTGCTTCCTGGAGCCCGGAAAAAGGCCGATTGTGAAATTACCTTTTACCGGGTTTCCAGGTTGTTTTTGCGCGGGCAACGGCACGCTGTCAAGCAACGGATTGCCCACGAAGGTCACTGGTACCCCGGCCCGGGCGTATATTTTTTCTTCAAACGGGAATATAACGGAGATATGATTGACATATTTCTTCATTTTTTCAATTCTTTTGGGCCTTGTTGCCCAAATCTGGGGACTTATAAAATAATACACTGGTATACCCAGTTCGCGCGCTGTCCTGGCAAGGTGGATGTTGAACCCGTAATAATCAACGGGAATCACGGCGGATGGTTTTGTTCCCCTGAGGTAATCAGCGACCCTGGTATCAAGGAACTTTTTCAGCCTGAAATATTGTTTAACCGGTTCCCAGAATCCGTGGACATTCAACCCGACTATATCATAAATGAAATTATCCGCCTCATGGCGGAGTTTTTCCCCGCCGATTGCGCTGATCCTGCAGCCCGGGGTGATTTTCTTGAGTTCCCGGGCCAGGTTGGATGCATGTATGTCTCCTGAAGGGTCGCCTGCGCATATCAATATTTCCATAGATTACATCTCTGCCTGGTGTATCTGGATTTTCTTAAGGACTTCCAAGGCAAGTTCAAGCGCGTCCCTGCCGTATTCTCCGGTGACGATCGGTGACTTTCCTTCTTTGACGCATTCCACGAAATGTTCCAGTTCTTTCCTCAAGGGTTCAATACGCTCAACTTTCGGGCTGGTCATTTCAATGTCGTTCATCGAACTAGCTTCCTGGAATTTCTTCCTGTATATCCTGTAGCGCTGGGTGGCGAAATCGACCGATATGTAGGCATCCGGTTGGAATATGCGCAGCCTGCGGTACTTGCCGGACGTGGCCCTGCTTGCGCATAGATCAGCGACGCAGCCATTGTGGAATTTCAGCCTCACCTTGACGATATCCTCATGTTTTGAAAATATCCTTGCGCCGAACGCTTCCAGTTCTTTGACTTTCGACCCGGCTAAAAAAGGAACCATGTCCAGGTCGTGGATCATGAGATCAAGAACCACTCCGACATCGGCTACCCTGGGGCTATAGGGCCCAAGCCGGTCTGTTTCAATGAATTTGGGATTTTTAACATGTTTTTGCAGGGACAGGATCGCCCCGTTGAACCGTTCGATATGGCCGACCTGCAGAACCAGGCTTTTTTCCCGCGCCAGGTGTATCAGTTCCTCGGCTTGGGGGATTTCGGTTGTGAATGGTTTTTCTATAAGGCAGTGCTTTCCTGAAAGTATTACTTCTTTGCCTACTTCATAATGAAGGGAAGTTGGCACCACAATGCTCACGGCATCGGCATTTTCGATGGCTTTCCTGAAATCTGTATAGCCCTGGGTGTTGAACTGCGCGGCTATTTTTTCGACGCGTGTTTTGTCGGCGTCAACAACGCCTGTGAGCTTGACGCCAGGTATCTGCGTGTAATTCCTGGCGTGGTGCTGGCCGAGGCTGCCGACTCCGATGACACAGACTTTTAAAGGGTTCATGGTTTTATTACGGCTATCGAAATACCGTATTTATCCGCAAGCCTTATTACTTCCGGTTTATCTACGATGCAGGTTTTTTCCGCTTCAATGGCTATGGCCGCGGCTTTTACCTTTTTCATGTTTTTGATCGTGCGCGGGCCTATTACCGGTAGGTCAAACCTCAAATCCTGGTGGAGCTTGGCCACCTTTATGACGGCGATGCCGGGCCCGGCCATTCTTCCTGAACGCAGTATACAGGCATCCGTTCCTTCAAGCGCCTCAACAGCGACAACACATTTATCCTTGACCGTGATAGTCTGCCCGATATCGTGCCTGGAAAGTTCCTTCGCGAGCGAAAACCCGAATTCTATGTCCTGTTTCTGCGCTTCTCCCGGCTGCTTTTGTGATAGGATGCCTTCCTGTGCGGTATGTTCCTCCAGCACCGGCAGCATCGAAAGCAGTTCAATGCCCGCGGACTGCATGGCCGAGGCTATCCCGCCGAGGATTGAATCGGCTTTTTTGTCTTTTGCCCCGTCAAGTATCCCCTGCATTACGCTGTCAAGCCGGAGGTTTTTGTCAAAAAGCCTTTTATGGCTGATCAGCCCAGCTATAAGGGATTTCTCTATACCCCTTGACTTGAAATAATCGATAGCGCTTCCAAGCGCGCCGAAATCAAAAACTCTGAATTCTTCCGAGTATTTTCGTACGTAATTATTGGTTTCTTTCCTGAATCCGGCAGTATAAATAAGAGTACCCGGGAAGTTTTTCCTTATTTGCTGCGCGATGAGTAGCGGGAAATTCCCCCGGCCCGAGATTAATCCGATTTTTGACGGCAAGTTCATGCTTTTGTCAGAGCCGTGCGGCAGAATCCCCTTTTTGACGATTTGATAAAATTAATCAGGTGGTTCACCTCGGGCCCCATGTCCGCCTGCGCGTTGAGTTTTTCAAGCTCGGCAAGGGCTTCAGTGAATATTGTCTTCGATTCAAAAAGCATCCAGTAAGCTTTTTTCAGGTTTTTTGCCGACTGCTCCGAGACACCGTTCCTTCTCAAACCGACCTTGTTAAGCCCGAACAATTTGGCACGGTCTCCGTTTGCAAGCATGAAAGGCAGTATATCCTGCGTTATCATGGTCCCGCCCCCCATCATTGAGAGCCGGCCTATCCTGCAGAACTGGTGCGATGCCGCCAATGCGCCGAGTATGGCACCGAATTCCACCTTGACATGCCCTCCCAGGGAGGCGCAGTTTGCCATGTAAATTTTATCTTCAAGGACGGAATCGTGCCCGACATGGGCATACGCCATAAGAAAGCAATTGCTTCCCATTATCGTAGAAGAATTAATCGAGCCCCTGTGGATGGTAACGAACTCACGGATGATATTGTTGTTGCCAATGATCACGTTGTTGTCCCCGCCATTGAACTTGGTATCCTGGGCGTCGTTCCCCAGCGCGGCGTGGTTTGATATCTTGTTGTTTTCCCCGATTATGCAATGCTGGATAAAGGTATAGGCGCCCACCGTAGTGTTTTTACCAATGGTCACATTCTTGCCGATAATCGCATACGGGCCTATTTCCACCGAAGGGTCAATGTTGGCCGTTTTGTCTATGATCGCTGATGAGTGTATCATAAATAATAACTCCTTTTTATTATTTGTTTTCAGCCGGTTTGTCGACAATTATGAACATGAATTCTGTTTCCGTGATCAGTTCGCCGTTTATGAACGCTTCGCCCTTTACCGTGCCCGACCTGCCCCTGGCTCGCAGGACTTCGATTTTGAGTTCGATCGTGTTGCCCGGGTAGGCGGGTTTACGGAATTTTGTTTTGTCTATGGTCATGAAATAGGCAAGTTTGTTCGTGAGATCCGGGCGTGAAAGGAAAAGAACGCATGCTGTTTGGGCGAGGGCTTCGACAATCAGGACACCTGGCATTATGGGGCTTCCGGGGAAATGACCCCTGAAAAAATCCTCTTTGCCTGTAAGTATTTTTTTACCAACGGCGCTTTTGCCCGCCTCGGTAATCGTGACCCTGTCTATCATCAGGAACGGTTCCCTGTGCGGTATTATCTGCTTGATTTCCTCGGTGCTTAACTCGCGGTTAATGATGTCCTTTGTGTCCATAAACAAATCTCCTTTACCCTTTCAGGGATTCCATTATTATTTTGACGAAATTAATATGATGTTTATGCCCGGCGCATTTTACTTTCAAATGGGCCTTGAGCGGTTTTCCAAGCAGGTAGAGGTCGCCGATTATATCAAGCAGCTTGTGCCTGACAAATTCATTGTCGTACCTGAGTTTTTCAAGATTGTGGATCTTGTCCATGCCTACAACAACGGCGTTATGGAGCCCGCCTCCCTTGGCCAGCCCGTTTTTGTGGAGCGTCTCTATTTCGTAATCAAAACAGAAAGTCCTGGCACTGGAAATCTCGTTGATGAAAGTTTCAGGTGTTATCAGGAGTTCTATCCGCTGGGTGCCAATCAGGGGATGGTCGTATTCAATTGAATAATCAACCTTGAAATCATCGCTTGGCACCGCGGTTATTTCAACGCGTATTTTTTCATCGGACATGTAAGAAACCGGTTTTTTCAGGACTATGTACGACTTAGGGGCGTCCAGTTCCAGAATTCCCGCCTTGTTGATATAATCGATGAAAGGCCTGGCGCTTCCGTCGAAAATAGGCGGTTCGTTGTTGTCAAGGATTATTTCCAGGTTGTCTATCCCAAGCCCGTTCAGGGCTGAGAGGAGGTGTTCCACCGTGTAAACCATGGGCGTGCCGTTTATGCCGATGGTGGTACCTCTAAGCAGGCTCATGACATTGCCGAACAGGGCGGGTATAACCGGATGCCCCGGCAAGTCCTTCCTTACAAACATAATCCCGGAGTTGGCAGGAGCCGGCTTGAGCGCCATTTTTGTCATGTTGCCGGTATGAAGACCGCGGCCCTTGATGGTGACCTCTTTCAGGATCGTTTTTTGTTTTTTATCCATAAAAATATTATTTGCCTCTCATCCGGTCAAGGACTTTATTGGTGAGGTCTACGCCTCCGGTACCGTAAAGCACGTTTGTCTTTTCAAGGACAATGGATATGTTCTCTTCCTTCGCGAGGTCCTCGATTATCTTGTAAAGGTCTCCCATTAGAGAGAGCGTCTTGCTTTGCTCGTATTCCTTCAGGTCCTTTGATATTCTTTTTTTAAAAGTCTTCAGGTCTTCCTGCTTTTTCGCCAGGGTATCCCTGGCAAGCGAAATTTCGGTTTCCTTTTCGGAAATCCGAGTTTCAGTTTCCTGGATTGTAGAAAGCAGTTTCACATACTGATCCTTCATGTCTGTCAAGGTTGAAGACGAAATCACGGGAATAGCTGAAACCGCTTCAGTAGATGCGCTTTGCGCGCTCTGCGGAGCCGGTTCGTTCGGAGCGCTTTCTGCGGGTAGCAGACCAGGCGAAATCGTTGTTGAAGACGATGTATCCTGGACAGGAGAAGCCGCAGGGGTTGAGCTGGAAACGGCCTGTCGCTGCTGTTGCTCTTGCTGGATCTGTTGATTTCTCTGTTCTTCCTGCTCACGCAAGGTTTGCTGGTTAATTTCTTCCTGCTGTTTTAGCTGCTCCTGCTGCCGTAAAATCTGTTCTGAAAGCTGTTGCTTGAGGGTTTTTGAAGCAAGCAGGTCCTGTTTAAGTTGTTTTATGCCAGTTTCAAGTTCGGTGAATGACGATTTCGTGACGGCAACATCCGTTTCCATGGCTGCAAGCTCGTTTTTTTTGTCGTCGGAAAGCTTGTCATAATCCAGCTTCGCTTTTTTTACAGCCGGATATTCCTGGAATAATTTATTCATATCAACGTAGCCCATTGTCAGTCCTCCGGTACCCTGCAGGGGTATTTCAACACAGAACAGCAGAGCTGTCAAAAACAGGCATAAAACAGAAATTACAAATTTTTTCATGGCGTTACCTCTTAAAAAATCTGGCCGATCGTAAAGTAAAACTCCGGAGGCATCTGGCCTAGTTTCTGCTGTACAGGCCATCCCCAGTCAAGGCGTATGGGAAATACCGGTGTGGTGAATCTGATGCCGAAACCAACACCTGCTTTCATCATGTTGTCCCACGCGCCAAAATTCCGCCAGTTTTCATTTCCGCCGACCGCGAACTGGATATCTTCAACATTGTTCCAGGTCCCGCCGATATCGTAAAAAAATGCGCCCTGCAGTATAGTATGCTTTTTTTCCTGGACTATGGGGAATTTATATTCAAAATTCATTATCAACGAAACATTGCCGCCATTGACCGTGGGTGTCAGGTCGTTTTGCGGGTAACCACGCACAGTATCGGCTCCGCCAGCGTAGAATTTGTAAAGAGGCTGTAGAGGATGATTCGGGTCTTCTTCAAAAGGAATGACGCGCTTGTAAACCGCGTTTGCGGTGAAAACAAATTTCCAGAAAGTCGGGAAATACCAGCTGGTTGAAAGCACGGGCTTAACAAATTTTACATCGCCTCCGAAGGGGCCCCCGGCGACCTGCAGGGATGCCGACTGCCGCATACCCCTTGAGGGATCGTATATGTTGTCCCTGGTGTCATAAATGACCTGGCTGGTGAAACTTGAGGTCAGTTCCTTGCCGGTAAGGGCAGAAGAAGCCGTTATGCTGGTACTCTGAACATCATAAGTGTTTACACTGTCATAAGCGTAAATGAAAAACAGGGAGAGGTAATCGCTCAACCTCGGCCCTACGCGAATCTCGGCGCCCGTCTTGTGGTAGGTGTAAAGATAATCATTGCCCGAATACTGCTTTCTGGTTATGTCGTATAAACTCAAACCCAGGCTCATCGGCTTGCGCAAGAACCACGGCTCGGTCCAGCCTACCTGGTAATTTTGTGTCCTGTCGCCACCTTCCCACATGACGTTGAGTTTCTGCCCCCTGCCGAAAAGGTTCATGTGGTTCACCTGGAGGGTCCATACCAGTTTGTCAACGCTTGAGTAGCCTGCTCCAGCCTGAAGCATGCCGGGCTTGCCTTCAGTAACCGTGAGAACGAGGTCGGCGGTGTCTGGGATAGTCGTATTCTGGATGTCCACCTTCACGTCGTCTATGAAGCCAAGGTTGTATATTTTTTCCATGCTTCTTCTGAGTTTCACCCCGCTGAAGGGGTCGTTTTCCTTCAAGAGGACTTCCCGGCGTATCACGTATTCTTTTGTGTTAGCAAGACCATCGATCCATATTTTTCCCAGATAAATGATATTGTGTTCCGTTATCGAAAAGTTTATGTCCATGAGGGCGCTTTCAGGATACTTTGTGAGTTCAGGCACGATCTCAGCCTGCAGGTACCCCTTGTCTCCGTAAAGTTCCGATATTGCCATCTGCGTAAGGCCTATGTTTTCCTTGCTGTAAACCTGTTTTGTCCTTATTTCAAGCGCCTTGAAAAGCGTCTTGTCCGGGTAAACCGAATTGCCAGAGAATGATATCTTCGAAAGCTTGTATTTCGGGCCCTCGAACACGCTGAACTTTACCGTTGTTTTTGTTTTCACATCGTTGTAGGAAATATCGGGCGAAGAAATTTCCACGCTTTCAAAACCATTGTTATGGTAAAATTCATAGATTTTCCTAATATCGTCTTCCAGAATTTTAGTTTTGAATATCTTCTTTTTCCTTGTTTCCATCAGGCCGGCGATTTTTTTCGGTTTATAACGGATAGTTCCCGACACCTCAACCTTTTCGACCGTAACCTTCCGGCCTTCAGTAATAAGGAAGGCAAGATTGGCGTAATTCGTGATTTTGTTGACGCTCAAGTCGTAGTCGATCTGAGTGTCTACATAGCCATTTTCATCGTATAGGTCGGACATCTTCTTGATGTCGGCTTCTATGGAATTCTTGTCCAGAAATTCCTTTTCCTTTGCGAAGATAGCGTCTTTCAATTTGCCTTTTGAGAGTTTTTTATTTCCCTTGAAATAGACCTTAAGCAGATAGGGCTTTTCCTTGACAGCGAATACAGCCGTTATTGCCGAACCATAGGAAGAAGTGTCAATCTCGACGGTGACATCTTCGAATTTCTCCAGGTCAAGGACAGCGTTCATATCTGTTTTCAGGTTCTCAGACGAATAAATGTCCCCCGGTTTCGTGGTGATTTTTTTTCTGATTTCCTTTTCCTTGACGTTGACAAGCCCTTTGACCTCGATCTTCGCGATCTTCTGGACAGCAATCTCCTGGAGAGCGCTATTAGGGACTGCGGTCTCCGGAACAGAGGAAACACCGTCTTCTGCCGTGACAACCAGCGGAAAGAGCAGAAACGCGACGATGGGTATTACCGCGAAACGGTTATTTATTATTTTCATTCTTTTTTTCGGCCTCCTTGGGCCAGTTGCCGAACCTCCAGTGAGGCTCAACGCTTATCCTGTAGTCTTCCGGGTTTATAAGAGAACTATTAGCGGGTTCATATATACCGCGGATAAAAATATTTCCTTTCCATTTATAGGCAAGCTCAAACTCATGGCGCAGGTTAAGCCCCTTGGCTTCCTGTAGCGTGATGGCGTATCCAATGAGCAGGTCGCCGGTAATATATTTCTGGAGCGCATACCTCGTGCCGGACATGATTTCAGCAAGAGAAGGCTCTGTCGTGTTAGGATTTATATCGTCGGCGGTAGGAACTGTAGTGACGCTGATCGTGTCGATTATACCGCTTTGCTGGAGAAGTTTTTTGGCAAGCGGCGAGGCAAGAGAACCGTCAAAAAGCCTGATGAGCTGTTTTCTCAATATCAGGTTACGCTGGGTTGATGATACGTTGTCAGTAAGCCCGTAGGTTGCCTGCACGAGCTTCTCGGAAGACATTTCCGGGTGGTCTCTGGATACGAACTGCGGAGCGATCTGGCCTATGGGGCTTTTTGGGATGATCATCTCGACCGTGCCTGATTCTTTGCCGGTTGAACCCGGTTCGTTTTCTGACTGGAATATACCGGTGGTTTCAGCCCTTATCTGCAGGAAGGGGTTTCCGTCTATCACTTCAAACATCCCATATTTAAGGTCAAACGATTTATTCAGGTAACTCAATGTTCCCCTTTGCGATTCAACACTGCCGCTAACCATCAGTCCTGGCAGGTGGCCGGTCAGCCTGAGTTTTCCTTCCACATTCGCGCTTATAAGCTCGTTTTCATACCACGCATTTTCCCCTGCCCTCAATTCCACGTCCCATTTCAGCTTTTTAAGCGCCCCAGAGAAAAACGAGTTTGACGGCGCGGTTTCCGGCGGAGGGTAACAGAAATGCGCGTTTGCTATCTCAATGAATCCGTTGAAGTCCGGGTTATCGCTTTTCCCGGACACATGCAGGTTTGTTTTAATATCGGCAAACGAGTAATTCTTGATGACTTCATCCGGTATAATTGTCTTGAAGACTATATTCGTAGGTACCGGCAGGTCCGGCACGGATATTTTTATGCCCTTGTCCGATGTTGTTTTCAGCGTAAGGTTATATTCATCCGGCTTGAATAGTCCGGTGAGGAGCACATAGCCCTCAAGCCTTATCGTGCCTTCTCCTATTTTCCCCGAACATTCCTTTATTTCAAGCTTGTTTTCTGAGAAGGTTATGCCCAGGTTGAATCTTTCAAGTTTGCTTACGTAAGTTTTTGACTGAACCTGGGCGTCAGAAATAATCAGGTAACCGCCGTATGACGGCTGGTTGATCTTTCCTGAAACCTGCATTTTGGCGTCAATCTTTCCTGATGCTGATTTTATATTTTCAGACACGGCTTCAAGGATCGCAAGGTCGCCTTTTTCGATCTGGAAGGAGAGGTTTATATCGTCGTTAGAGCCTGAACTTTTGTCCCCGGAAATATTTACGGGGACAATGCCCTTACCTGAAACAACAAGCTGTTCCCTGTTTTTTTCGTCGATTTTTACCAACCGGGCAGTGGAAATTTCAAGCACGCCGTTATTGTAATTGAATTGTATATTAGCATTTGAGAACGGTACCGCGTAGAATTCCCCGGCTGAAATATTGACAGTACCGGTAACATAAGGCCTTTTGAAAGAACCTTTAAGCAGGACAGTGAAATCCGTCTGCCCGCTCAGGGAGAGCTGTTGATCCATCAGCCCGGTGATGAAATCCAGGTCAATGCCGCTGCCCTCAATGGAGAGACTGGAATTATCCTTTGTGTAGGAACCGTTAAGCCTGAACAATGTCGAGTAACGGCTTCCCACTTTCTGTTGTACCATGAAATCCGAAAATATGGTTTGGGCGTGGTTGGTTATGTCTATTTTCCCGGATATGCGCGATTTTTCCCCTGTTCCAGGGGCTAACGGCAGGAATTCAAATATCTTTTTCTGGTTGTCTGATGTAAACCTGAATTTTAGGCTGGTGCTGCGTATGTTCTGCTGGTTAATCCACAGATCCCTTACCCCAACGGTTGATGCCAAAGAGATTTTCCCGGAACCGGTTTTAATATCACCATCAAGGTTCATTTTCCCAAAAAACACTACGGGCCCCAAGGAGTAGTTCTTGGCTTCAAGGTCAAGCCGGTACCTGATGTTGTCTATTCGCGAAAAATCCATGCTTCCTTGCGTGATTGATATTTTTTGTTCAGCGGATTCAATTACAAGCCTATCTATCGAAAGAATTTTAAAATTATCGCTGAATTTTGCCGACAGGTCAACGCCAGTGAATATCCGTGGAAGAATGTCTCCCGAAAAGGCCATTGAATCTGACTGCACATTCACAAGCACTTCAGGCTTTTGAAGAGGGCCGTAAAAGCAGAACACCGGTTTGATGCTGCCGGCAAGCGGCAGTTTATATGAAACAAGGCTCTCGGTTACAGTGTTGAATGTAAGCATGTCCATAGAGTTAAACGTAATAGTTGAGGCCAGCACCGGGAACTGTGATGTAAGAGCTGAGATAAAAAGCTGGAACCTGCCTTTTTCCCTGGACAGGACCTGGATCTCGCCGGAAGCCGCCAGGTTGCCGGAATTCAGCGAACCCCTGCCTTTTAAGGATGCTGACAGATTTTTGTAGGAAACCGTTTCAGACCTGTAATCAAACCCTACCTGGGGATTGTCGAGCGAGCCGAGGATACGCATATTGCCGTCTACAGCGCCTTTCAGTTCTCCGGGGTAAAACCTTTCAATGCTAAGCCCGCTGATTCCCGCGTAACCTTTAATGACCTTTGAATTCGTGTCATAGGAGAAGTCCATTTTAACAGAATCCATGGCTTTTAAACCGGTGATCGAGAATACATTGTCCGAATAACCCGCTTTTCCTTCGATCACGTTTATTGCGAAACGGTTGAACATCAGGTTGCTGCTTTTAAACGTGCCGAAGAAACTTATGTCTTTCATGTCAATCTCGCCCGAGGCCGCAATGCTTCCGTTCAGTTTGTTTTTGCCGAGGCTGAAATCATTTAGTGAACAACTGAACTTGCACGCGTTTTTCCTGGTGGCGCCCAGTCCCGTGGTAAAGAACAGTAAAACACTGTTTCTGTTCGTTCCGGGATCGGCCATCCTGAAGTTAGAAAGCTGTAAGGACTGGCTGTTAAGCTGGAAATCCCCCCTGATTTTAGCGGCTCCCGAAACCTCGAGGCTGCCAGAATACTTTTTTTTGTTATTGAATACAGTTTCAACCGCGTTTACAGCAGTTTGGTATTCCCTGCCGTTGAAATTCCCGGCGCCGTTAAGACGGTAAGACTTGTTGCGGTATGAGAAATGAACACTAGCTGAGTTTATCCTCGAGCTGCCATTTTGGGCATTCTTTAGTGTCAATTTCGCGTTGACAGCCGGGTCCTGGATCTTCCCCTTGCAGGTAATCTCGCCGTTAAGAAGTCCTTTCGAAGGACTGGAAAAATTATCAAGGTTTATATTGTTCAGTGAGGCCTTGAAATCAACATTACCACCGGAAATAAAACCGGACGCCATGGCTGACTGATTGCCGTTTTCCATGTGCAGTCCCGTGACATTCAGCGTGTTGCTTGAGAAAATGATCTCAGCGCTTCCGGTGAAAATCGAATCATTGTTTGAGAATGACAGCTGGGCTATTCTGGAATAAAAATACGGGTTTTGATCAAGCCCGGAGAGAGTAAACGTGCCCTGGCCCGAAACCCGCGCGTTATTTCTGGTTTTGACGGTGAATTTTAAGCGCCCCCTTGAATTCTTTCCTGCCCCAAGAACGCCTTCCGTGTAAATGGAGAATTCACTGGATGCGCCTTTTTTATTGGAAAATGCTGCGGGTGTCTTAAAACCGGAGTTTTCAATTTTCAGGTTCCATTTGTTCTTGTTTTTATTGGAGACAAATTTCATTTTAATGTCGCCGTACGACGGGACCGAGGCGCCTGCTTCAACAGAATCCATGGCTTTTGATAGAACGATCCTGCCTGAATCGCTGTAAACCCGCAGTCCCTTTTTCAGCAGGGCTATTCTGGCATTTTTCCAATCAACGGATATTTCCGGGCTCACGGAATCCCGGCTGCCGGTGTTTACCGGCAGAGTTAACGATTCAACGGAATCAACAGTCAATTCCGGGTTTACCAGCATAATTTTGTTGAAAGATTCAGCTATATTCCTTGTTTTCAAAAGTTTTACCAGGTTCAGCCCTATGAAAGCTTTTTCCGCCATGAAACTTGAATTACCCTGTACAGCGGATACCCTGTTGAGAGTGATCCCGGGAGGCAGTAACAGTGAAACAGAAACCTGTTCAACACGGAAGTCGATGTCGTATTTGTTCAAATAGCCGGCCGAAAACTGCCTGGCGATTTTCGGCAGATATAAATAAAGGCCTGCCGCACCGGCAATAATAAGAGTCAGTAGCGCCAGCGCGCCATACAGAAGGTATCTTTTCATTAATAATTAGAAAACTAAATAAAATTTTTCTTTGTTTCAGGAATTTCACTCGGAGTGAACTTGATCTTTTTGTTTTCCTGGTCAAAGTCCGCGTATATCTTCGTAAGCCTGCCGTTAGTTCCCGCTACTAGGTTATTGGACAGGATGTCCTCGGCGATGGCGTCTTCAATGTACTTTTGAATGGTTCTTTGCAGCGGCCGCGCGCCGAAGTTCGAGTCGAACCCGGTTTCAAGGATAAACTCCTTTGCGTTGTCGGTCAGTTCTATCGTGAGCCCCTGCGCTTCAAGTTTTTTCCTGACTTTTTCAAGCAGCAGGTCCAGGATGCTCTTCATGTCCTGCTTGGAAAGCGGGTGGAACACTATCATGTCATCGAGCCTGTTGATGAACTCCGGATTGAAAGTTTTTTTTACTTCCTCAAGAATTGTATCCTTGATGGAC
>MGVM01000013.1:10113-16615 GCA_001800495.1 Elusimicrobia bacterium RIFOXYB2_FULL_48_7 | reverse complement strand
GGGACTTATTCAAGCCACCCGCATATTGACGGAAATTATACCAGGTCGTGCAGGTCTGAAACCGCGTGGGGTATGTGCGACGGAACCAGTTCCTTTGACGGCAATGTGATCCCGTTCGGCCAGCCCGGGGCGGGTTACCCTTGCTTGGACCAGATAGGCAGGGGGCCGGGCACAGAACTTTTATCCGGCGTGACTGTCCAGAAATCGGAACCGGTATACTTATGGAATAATACTGTAAACGGTTCGCCTTCCGGGTTAATTATTAACACCGGCTGTTCGGCGCGCCCGCTGCAAATAGTAGAAAACCGGGATTATTATAACGGGATTCCAAGGCCCGGGTATACGCCTTACACATACCCGCATCCCATGGCGATCGATGATGCCGATACAAGCTCACCAACGGCGCCCGGCGCGGTTTATGACGGCACGGGAACAGATATAAATTGCGCGTTTTCAACAACTACACTTGCCGCGAATTGGACTGCCGGCTCGGATAATGAGTCAGGCATTTCTTGCTACCAGTACGCGATAAGCGCGGTATCAGCCGGAGGTACGGAATTTGCCGGCTGGACAAATATTACTAATTCGCCTGTGGTCCGGACAGGGCTGGCCCTGAACCCCGGCGTGACGTATTATTTTACCGTGAAAACGGTCAACGGCGTGGGATTGGTCAGCAATCCGGCAAATTCAAACGGGCAGTATGTCTCGCTTGACGCTACGCCTCCGGGCGCTCCGGCTGCGGTACGCGACGGTACGATAAACGGCATCGACATTTCCTCTACTACATCAACCACGCAGTTAAGCGCGAACTGGGACGCTTCGGCTGATGCGGAATCAGGCATTTCGGATTACCGCTACGCCATCGGCACTTCGCCTTCGGCTCAGGATGTCGTCGGCTGGACAACAACCGCGGGATTGCTTTCAATCACAAAGACAGGCCTGGTTTTGAACGCGGGGGCAACTTATTACTTCAGCGTGAAAGCGGTAAACGGCGCGGGAGTTTTGAGCGCGGCTTCGAATTCAAACGGCCAGGTGGTGGTAGTTATCAGCACTGCGGACTCCACGCTGCCAATAATGGGCCCGGTGCGCGACGGCACGGGAACGGACATCGCTTCGTCTATCGCGGGCGGCCAACTCTCGGCCAACTGGGATGCTGCTGTCGACGCAGAAAGCGGTGTCAGCAGTTACCGCTACGCTATCGGGACTTCAGCCGGCGTCGCGGACACTGTCGCGTGGACAAACCTGGGCAATGTCTTAACAGTAACAAGGGGCGGCCTCTCTCTCACGGCCGGGACAACATACTATTTCAACGTGAAAGCGATCAACGGTGTTGGTTTGATAAGTACCGCTGCGAATTCCAACGGGCAATACGTTGTGGCGATAGATACAAGCGACACGACCCCGCCTTCCGCGCCGGCTGTAGTGCGGGACGGCGCTGTCGCGGGCGCGGACATAAATTCAACCACGGACACGGCACAACTAAGCGCGAACTGGGACGCCAGCGCTGACGCGGAGTCGGGAATAGCCGGGTACTGGTACGCCATAGGTTCAACGCCGGGTGACACCGATATCCGCGGGTGGACGGACAACGGCCCGCTGACAAACGTTACCGCGTCGGGCCTGACGTTAACCGTGGGCGTGACATATTACATCAGCGTGCAGGCGGAAAACGGGGTCGGTTTGCAAAGCGCCGCCGCGAATTCCAACGGGCAGGTGGTTGTCGCTCCGGACACAACCGGCCCGGCAGTTTCCGCGGTAGCGGCTCAAAACATTACGCAAACCGGTGCCACAATAATCTGGACAACCGACGAGCCGTCTACCAGCCAGGTGGAGTATGGAAGGTCAATTAGTTATGGGAGGGTAACAATAGACAATCCGGCGATGGATACCGCGCACAGCGTAGCGCTCCCGGAATTGATAGCCGGGAGTGTTTATCACTATAGAATAATCAGCCGGGACGCCTCGAATAATGAAACTACATCGGGGGATTATACGTTCACAACCTCTGCGGCCGCCGGCCCCATACCTGAAACCATTCACGCCTACCCGAACCCGTGCAAAATTTCACCTGCCGCGCCGATAAAATTTCGCGCAGGCAGCGGTAATATCAGCGAAGTCGGCATCTATACTGTAAGCGGCCGGCTTATCAAACGGCTTTCAGCCGTGCCGGGCGCATCCTCCGCAGAAATCAACTGGGACGGCGCCAACGCTGATGGCCAGAAGGTCAGCCGCGGTATCTACATCTACAAACTCACCTCCTCAGCCGGCGACACCATAACCGGTAAGATAGTACTTAAGTAATAGGGACGGTTCTCATTATTGAATAAAGCTCCGCGTTAATATATAATAGCGTGCGGGGTTAATTAAATGCCAAATCTAACAGTACCTCTAAGAAATCCAAAACCTGATATTGAAACATTCTGCAAAGTCATCAAAAAGGAAATAATCCCCAGGCGCCCTCCCCTGGCCGAATTCGCCATTTCTGACGAGGCGGCTCATCCGGAATTGCGGAAAAAATTCAAACAGCTCTACGAAACTTACAAAATTGGCAGCAATAAGTTCAAGGAAACGCAGGCAGGCCTTTTAATAGAACTATGGCTGTCAAACGGATACGATTATGTCCAGATCGGAGGCGGGCTGAATTTTGAAAGAAAGATCAGGGTTACGGAAGATGAAACATCAGGCGACGGCAAGAGAAACTGGACCGAAGAAGGCAAAGGCCCGATTTCAAACTGGGAAGATTTTGAAAAATACCCCTGGCCCAAGCCCGGGGATATTGACCTGCGCGGATATGAAGCTGCGGCAAAAAATCTTCCGGACGGCATGGGGATGTTCGCCCACCCAACTTTCGGTTATTTTGAACTGCCCATGGACGTTTTGATGGGCTATGAGACCATGTCCTACGCGATGTTTGACGACCCCAAGCTTGTGGAAGCGGTGTTTACAAAGGCAGGGGAGATAGTCTATGATTTTTACAGGCAGATCGCCGGAATGGACAAACTCACGGGTTTTTTCCAGGGCGACGACATGGGTTTCAAGACGGCGACTTTCATGCCGCCGGATTTTTTAAGGAAGCACGTGCTCCCCTGGCACAAGAAAACAGCGAAGCTTGCCCACGATAACGGCTTATTGTACCTGCTCCATTCCTGCGGCCAGCTCGGCGCCATAATGGATGACCTGATCGATGATGTTAAAATAGACGCGAAGCACTCATACGAAGACGCGATAACCCCCGTGACGGAATTCAAGAAGAAATACGGCAAAAGGATCACGATCCTGGGCGGCGTTGACATGGACGTGTTATGCCGCGCCCCGGAAGACAAGCTGAAAGCGTACTTAAAAAATGTCCTTGATATTTGTTCCGAAGGCGGCGGCTACGCTTTCGGCTCGGGCAACTCCATAGCCAACTATGTTCCTCTTAAAAACTTCCAGATAATGCTTGAAGCAGGTTTGAATTACACCCGCTAAGGGAAGCAGGCGATTACGAAATGATCCTTTTGCAGGAAGTGCCTTCGACGAATTCCGCTTCGATTAAAACCCTTTTCTCTTTGTGGGTGGTTTTATTTTTGATTTTATCCAGCAGTGTTTTTACCGCTGTTTCGCCTACCTTCCTGGGAAGATAACGTATAAAAGTCAGTTTCGGGTAATAGTATTCGGTTTCTTCCGAACTGCTGATCGCTATTATGCTCAGGTTTTCGGGTATTTTCAGCCCGAGTTCCGCGACGGCTTTCATGGCGCCCATGGTTATGCGGTCATCGCCGCAAAAAACCGCCGTGGGGGGATTCTTGAGTTTTAAAAGCTGTTTCATGGCCAGGTATCCTTTATCCGGCTTGCCTCCGGGCGCGGGTATTATCAGTTCTTTCTCTATGGCCAAGCCGGCGTCCTTCAACGCGGTTTTGTAGCCGCGCAGGCGCTCGTGGAGCCAGGAAACATTGGCGTCATCAATTATGCAGCCGATCCGTTTATGCTTTAGGCCGGTAAGGTATTTAACAGCCTTATAAGCGTACAGGAAGGAATCGTTCCCTATTATATCAAGGCCGTCAGGAATTTCAGGTTCTGAAAGGTCGCCGGCAACTACGCAGGGGATCCCTGTCCCCTTCAAGGCTTCTGCAGTATTGCCCGACAAAGTGCCTGTCAGTATCATCCCCAGAATTTTGTTGTCCTTCTTCATCCTGGTGAGTTTTGTCTTCAGGAAGCTGAATTCCTTTTTATTCGGCTCCTTGTTCCAGGAGTTTAGTGTTACCCACTCATACATTATATTGCAGTCCTGCTTTGAAAAACATTTTTTCGCGCCGTTTAAAACATTCAAATGGAACTGGTTTGTGAAATTTTCCGCGAAAGTTACAAGCACAATATTGTTTTCCGGATCCCTGGTTTGCGAAGAGCGGTCCCTGACAAAAGTGCCGACCCCGTTCCTGATCGATACAAATCCTTCCTTGCTCAGCTCGTTGAGTATCCTGAAAGCGGTAACCCTGCTGACGCTGTAATCCTGGATTATTTCGCGGACCGACAGGAACCTGTCATTGGGCTTGAATTTTCCGTTGATGATCTGTTCTTTCAGGATCTCTTTAGTTAAGTGGTATTTTGGCAGCGCCATAGTTTTTATTTAGTCAGAACCAATTTACCTGTTACCGTGCCGATATTACTGGTGATTTTGTATACATACAGCCCGCGGGCCGCTTTTTCCCCGGCCTCATTCTTTCCGTCCCACGCGATCTCTGCGCCGGGGCCCGGCAGAGTGCGTATCAGCCGCCCGCTGACCGTGTAAATAGATACCTCGCTGATATTCCCGCCGCCCGCGCGGAACTTTGCTGGGTTGGCCGCGCTTGGCGCCCTGCATGGGTTCGGGTAGGCATGGATTGTTTGCGCCGGTTCGCCGGGCTGAGCCGGCGGGTTTACCGGCGGCTGGGAAGGCGGTGTTTCAGTGCTTGAAGGCGCCGCGTACAAAGAATCGGACAGGACTATGTTGTCGAAATATATGTCTCCGGAAGTGCCGCTGGAAATATTATCCGCTCCAATATTCAGGTGCCTGCCGTTTTTGCCCCCGGTTGCCGTGCTTAAGAAAGACATTTTCTTCACGCCGTCAAGCCACAATTCCACGCCGCCCCTCGGCCCGGTTATTATGATTTTATTGCTGTCGGCGTAATGCCCCTGGGCCAGCGCATGCACATCCACGGTGTGCCACGCCCCGGTAGATATCGGGATGCAGTTGGCGCGGACGATAATGCCGTACTGGGCCGGCCACATGGGCAGCGGCAGGGTGCTGCCGTCCTCAGTATTCAGGTAAACAAACATCCCGAACCCGCTTGGCATTTTGGAAATATATACCCTCGCGGCCATGCTGCCGTTTGCGTCATTTAATGACATCAAACTCACAAGGGAAGGGTTAATCGAGCTGGTAACCATGTAAAAATTCGGGCTTAGCTTGAAGCTGAACCTGACGAAGTTGCCTGCCAGGTTAGTTGCGTCAGTTTTGGTGAGAACCGCGGCGTTTGTATCCGCGATATGGCATTTCAACCCGTAGTTTCCCTGCGATTTCGCTTCGCTCACTACCTCTATGGTATTTGCGCCGGCGCTTGAGGCCGATGTCCATCCGGATGTGCCCCCTGTTTCAAAATCATCGGAGAATTTAACGTAACCGGCTGTTACCGGAACAGTCTGGCCGTTAGATGTGCCAACGGGGGATTCCATGCCGACGCCGTTTACGGTTTTCACGCTGACATAGTATTTTATCCCCTTGCTCAGCGCGATATTTGTCCTGCTGGTTATCACGTAGGTGCAGGTGCCGTTGTCTATCCAGTCAAGGAGCTCGCTGCCGCCTGCCGTTGTACCGATCCTGTACCAGTATTTTGCGATGCCGGACTCGGCGTCAACGGAGGCATCCCAGTTGGCTGATATCTCCGTGGTGAGCGTAACCGAATCCGCGTCAGATGCGCCAGTCCCGTCCCTGACAACAGGAGCGCTTGGGGCAGTTGTATCATTTGCCGAACTTACTATTGATATTTCCCCGCGGTTAGGCACAACATCGTACATCACCCTTCCCGCGTTCACGGGTTTCACGGTTATTATTTTCCCTGCCTGGGATATTCTGGCGTATGACCAGCCGGCAGGAACGTCAGTTATGAGGGTGAGGGGGTAATCGTAAAGCGTTGGGTCCAGCGTTACCGGGTCCATCCCGGGAGACGTCAGGTTCAAGCGGACTATAGAAGCAGTATCTTCTATTGTACTTATAGTGGCTGATTCTTTTTCCACGTTGTACATGTGAACATCAATGTTCGTGCCTATCCATAGTATGCTTGAAACAGACACCACGTAATCGCATAACTGCTCGAAATCCGGGTAGGTCTTGTTCAGGGGGCCGTTGCCGCCGTTATAATAATTATACTCCGCTTCAGGCCCTACGCCGTGCCAGTGGGGGCCGAACCAGGTGCCGTTGGTTATCGCACTGCTTACTTTCGTGACCAATTGGGCGTAAGTATCCCTGGAGCCGTCCCTGTCAACG
>MGVM01000013.1:0-10107 GCA_001800495.1 Elusimicrobia bacterium RIFOXYB2_FULL_48_7 | reverse complement strand
TAACCGCGTGAATAGAAATTGCTGTCTATGTGGCCGGTCCGGTCGTCAAGGCTGGAATACTTCACCATCAGGGCTTCCCAGCCGGAAGGCAGAATGGAATCAGTAGTATCGCCGTAAGGCCAGGTATGAAGCATTAACTTGCTTTTTCCGGGCGGCCTCAGGGCCCAGATCGCCTTCGCCGCCTCTCCTATTAAGTATTCAGTTTCAGCCCAGGTCCTTGCCACCGGCGGGCCGGGATGGGTAAATGTGTGGTTCCAAAGTTCAAAGCCATACCGGCTGCAGGTGCTTTCCCATTCCATTATGTAGGCCCCGTACGCGTTTCTCCCGGGCACTACTAAAATCGACCCAACCAGTCCTTTTGAGATAAACATAGGTATAACATAATTCGCCTGGGTCCAGATAGAGTCGTCAAAGGACATGCTGAAAGCTGCCTGTTTGTTGTCCTTGTAATTGCATATAATCGTAGCGGCGTTAACCGCACGTCCCGCAAGCAGTAAAATCAACAGGATTAAACAACTGGTTCTCAGGCGCATATGCGTTTTTCCTCCGCTTTATAGCATTCTATAACGCTTCCCAATGATATTATACATCAGGATCAGGGTTTTGTCAAGGGGTATTTGGAAATCCCTGGAAAGTGCCCATTTCAGCTACGGTAGCCGCTGTGCCTCTGCCGTGGCGTAGCGGCGCAATTTATTGCGCTTTCGTGTGCCAGGGGTGCTTGTTTACAATAAACATGCAAAGAGGTATAATTTAGATAATGCAGAAATCAAAAATCAAAGAAATCATTAAACAAGGCGAAGGCATACGAATTGAGTTTAAAGAATGTAAAACCAAACTCAGTAAAGATGTTTTTGAAACTGTCTGCTCTTTTTTGAACCGTTTTGGCGGGGAAATACTGTTAGGCGTAAAGGACAACGGCAATATAATAGGAGTGGACAAAGCCTGTGCGGAGCAGATAAAAAAGGATTTTGCCACTACTGTGAATAATATTCAAAAGCTAAACCCGACAGTTTATCTTACCGCGGAAGAGTTTTTGCTTAACAGGAAAATTATTTTCTATGTGAATGTGCCTGAGAGCTCGCAAGTACACAGATGTAATGGAAGGATATTTGACCGCAACGAGGACGGGGATTTTGATATTACCGACAATTCCAGCCTAGTAATCTCTTTGTATATACGCAAGCAGGCAACCTATTCAGAGAACAAAATCTATCCATTTGTAAAAATCAGTGACTTAAGAAAAGATTTGATTAAAAGAGCCAGGAAATTAGCTGTAAACCAGAAGCCCGGCCACCCCTGGGCAGAAATGGATGATTTTGAATTGTTAAAAAGCGCGCATCTTTACCAGAAAGACTTTCAAAGCGGGAAGAAGGGTCTTACTCTTGCGGCGATTTTGCTTTTTGGAAAAGACGAGGTAATATTATCGGCCCTGCCTCATTTACGCACTGATGCTATTTTAAGAAGAGAAAACCTTGACAGATATGATGACCGTGATGATATCAGGACAAACCTGATTGAAAGCTATGACCGGATTATGGCATTTGTTGAAAAACATCTCCCGGACAAGTTTTATATTGAAAAAGACCAGAGAATAAGCCTAAGAAACCACCTTTTCAGGGAAGTTGCCGGCAACATTCTTATTCATAGAGAGTATAGTAACCCATTCCCCGCAAAATTTGTAATTGAACAGAGCCGTGTTTATACCGAAAACAGCAATAAACCTCACGGGCACGGCTTAATTAATCCGGCAAATTTTATACCCTTTCCAAAAAATCCGGTAATCGCAAAAGTATTTAAAGAAATCGGTAGGGCTGATGAGCTTGGCTCCGGCGTCAGAAAGCTTTTCAAGTACAGCAAAATATATTCAGGAGCCGAACCAAAGCTGCTGGAAGAGGATATATTCAAGATAATTGTTCCATTAACCCCGCAAGTTACCGCGCAAGCTACCGCGCAAGTTACCGCGCAAGCTACCATGCAAGCTAAATGGACAAAAATAATTGTTGAGTTTTGCAAAACACCACGAGACAGGGAAGAAATACAGAAATTCATTAAAATTACCCATAGAGAGTATTTCAGGAAAGAAATATTAAATCCATTGCTTGAACAGGGCTTGCTTCATCCAACTATCCCGGACAAACTAACAAGCCCAAAACAGAAGTATTATTCATTAAAGTAAGGCACCCCGTGCCCTGCACATATTCTTGACGTTGGTTGTTTAAATATTGTCGGAAACACCAAAGAATTGCGGGAAAATGCTTGAAGGTTTCCGAAATTAAGGCTTTGTAGATGTTGATTCAAAAATATGATAGCAAAAACAGAAATAACGGCAATATAACGGCAATTTATTGGCAATTTAACTAAAAATACGCTATAATAGCTATTATGAGTAAACAAAATTGGAATCCTGTTTACACAATAAACTCAACTATTGCTAAAGCCCTTATGGAAATAGAGGCTGCAAAGACAATTGTCGAGCAGACTCCCCTATCAGTTATTGTTGAGTCTGAACTAAGGCACAAGGCGCGTGTCCGGTCAACCCATTATTCAACTCGTATTGAAGGCAACAAGCTTACCTTAAAAGAAACCCAGGAAGTAGTAGAGAAAACAAAAACAGATTTTCATGGCAGAACCAGAGATGTGAATGAGGTAAAAAACTATTGGGATGCCCTTGTCAAAGTCGAAGAATGGGCGGCAAACAAAATTGAACTTACCGAAGAAATAATAAAAAAGTTACATGCGATGGTTGTGAAAGGCAAGCGCTCAAAACCCACTAGTTACAGAACTGAGCAAAACGCTGTGAGGGATTCCGTTTCTGGAGGGCTTATATATTTACCGCCAGAAGCAAAAGATGTACCCCAGCTTATGTCAGCTATGGTAAAATGGGTACAACACGGACAGAGAAAACAAATGCCGGTGCCAATAATAGCAGCACTTGCCCATTATCAGTTTGTAACCATACATCCTTATTATGACGGAAATGGGCGCACCGCACGTTTGCTTGCAACTTTAATTCTTCAAAGAGACGGATACGGGCTTAATGGCTTATTTTCAATGGAAGAACATCACGCTAAAGATATTGAAAGTTATTATAATAGCCTTGAAGTTCATCAGCATCAACATCATAATTATTATGATGGCCGGGCAAACAGTGATTTAACATCATGGATTGAATATTTCGTAGTATTGCTGGCTAAAGTATTCACTCAAGCCAAAGAAGAGGCCTTGAAATATTCGAAAGAAGGTATAGTCGCGGTTCCATCTGAGATACGCAAATTAGATCATCGGGCAAGAATTGTTTTATCGCTTTTTGCCAAAAAAGATATAATATTTTCGCAGGATATTGCAGCTGTATTGGGACTTTCCGGCAGGATGGTGCGTATTTTACTTAATAAATGGGTAAAAGATGGTTTTCTTGTCATAGAAAATCCATCTAATAAAAGCAGGTCATATAAATTATCGGAAAAATATCAGCAATTTATCGGCAAATAAACATCAATCATAGAATGGGAGATTTTTGGTTAAACGTTAAAATTTAAGATTATATGCGGAAACGTTGATCGGGTTTTTTTTATTATAAGATACCCCTATGAATTTTCTAAAACCTAATTTCTCTTTGTCATTTGACCCGCTTTCAAGCTTTTTTGTTTTTGTGATCCTGCTGATATCAGTGCCTTCGGCTGTATTTTCCGTTGGTTACATGAAAAACCAGTATTCCGGGAAAAAAATCGCGCTTGGCTGGGTTCTGCTTGCGGCTTTTGTTATGTCCATGGCCGCGGTAGTGCTGGTTAAAGACGCGTTTTTGTTTTTAATTGCCTGGGAGCTGATGTCTCTGGTTTCATATTTCCTGGTAATATTCGACAGCGAGCACGCGAAATCAATCAAAGCGGGTGTTATCTATATTATTATGACCCACATAGGCACGGCGTTTATCATCGCGGCTTTCATGATGATATTCAAATACGCGCATTCTTTCGATTTTGCCGCCATGAAGCAGGCCTGCGCCGTGATACCCGCCGCCCAGCGCGATGTTATATTTCTCTTCCTTCTTATAGGGTTCGGCACAAAGGCCGGCATAGTGCCTTTGCATATCTGGCTGCCTTACGCGCATCCGCAGGCGCCCAGCCACATTTCAAGCATCATGTCGGGAGTAATGATAAAAACTGCCATTTACGGGTTGATTAGGTTCGTGATCATGATCCTGGGAGTAAATACGTTTTGGTGGGGGAACCTGATTCTTATCCTGGCGGCGGTGTCGTGCCTGGTGGGCGTAATGTACGCGCTCATGGAGCACGACCTGAAAAAGCTCCTGGCTTACCACAGCGTGGAAAATATAGGGATAATACTTCTCGGTATCGGGGCTTCCATGGTATTTTCCGTGCTCAATATGCCAATACCCGCGGCGCTTGCCATGGCGGCAGGTTTGTACCACCTGATTAACCACGCGGTTTTTAAGAGTTTGTTGTTTTTGTGCGCGGGGAGCATTTACAAGGCCACCGGCCTGCGGGACATGGAAAAGCTTGGCGGGCTTATAAAAACTATGCCCTGGACTGCAGCTTCATTTTTAGTAGGGGCGATGGGCATATCCGCCCTGCCGCCCTTGAACGGATTTATCAGCGAGTGGCTTACTTTCCAGGCGTTGTTTTCCGGGGCGTTGTACGGAACAGGCAGCGTGAAAATCCTGATGGGTATTTATGCCGCGGTACTTGCGCTTACCGGCGGGCTGGCAGCCGCGTGTTTTGTGAAAGCGTTCGGCATAACTTTTCTTGCCATGCCCAGGAGCCAGGCTGCAAAGGAAGCAAAAGAAGTTGCTCCTTCTATGATTTATATGACGGGATTTCTGGCATTGATGACGGTTGTTTTGGGTTTGCTTGCTTCCCCGGTGATAAAAATATTAAGCAGGGTTTCGGGTTATGTGCTTTCCGCGGATGTTTCCGCGATGAGCGTTTCCGGTTTTTCCCTTAATAACCTTGTGGTTATGCCCCTCGCCGGGACGTATTTGTCCAGCCCATTGATAGCGCTGGCGCTTATTGTTGTTTCCGGCGTCGCGCTCGGGCTTGTTTTGCTTTTTTACGGGAAAAGCAAGGTTACTGTTGATAAAACCTGGGGCTGCGGGTATTATAACCTGGATTCAAGAACGGAATATACCGCGACCGCGTTTTCCAAGCCGTTCAGGATCGCTTTCAGCTTCTTCTACCGCCCCTATCACAAGAAAGAAAAAATAAGGGATTCTTATTACCATGTAAAATCCATGAAGTACGAAACTTCAATTACACCGCTTTTCAAAAAATACATATACGACACGGTGATCAGCCGGGTTTTCGGCACGGCAAATTTCCTGAGCAGGATGCAGTCGGGAAGCATCCATTTTTATATAGCGTATATTTTTGCGACTATAATTGTACTGCTGGTTTTTATGAACAGGTTTTAAAAACATGAGAACACTGATTATCATTTCCCAAACGCTATTACTAATCGCCCTGGCACCGCTGCTTAGCGGGGTTATACGTAAAATCAAGAATAATATCCGGATGAGAAAAGGCCCCGGCATCCTTCAGCCGTATTATAACTTCTTTAAACTGTTGTCGAAGGATGAGGTTATTTCGGAAAACACTTCCTGGCTATTCAGGGCGGCGCCTTATGTAGTGCTGAGTTCTACCGTAGCGGCCTTGCTTCTTGTGCCAGCGGCGCCTTTTGGGTTCGGCATGGATTTGATGGGGGACTTCATAGTTGTTGTTTTCCTGCTGGCCTTGGGCAGGTTTTTTATTGCGCTTGCGGGCCTAGACGCGGGCAGCGCGTTCGGCGGGATGGGGTCTTCCAGGGAAATGTTTTTATCAAGTTTGGTTGAGCCGGTCATGCTGCTTGCGGTTTTTACGGTTTCAATAAACAGCGGCTCCACGAATCTTAGCGCGGTATATTCGGCGCCTTATTTACGGCTTTCGTCCTTAATAGCGGGAGTGGCGCTTTTTATAGCGGCGATAGCGGAAACTTCCAGGATCCCGGTGGATAACCAGGAAACGCACCTTGAACTCACCATGGTGCACGAGGCGATGGTGCTGGAATATTCAGGGAAATCCCTGGCGCTTATTGAACTTGCCAGCCATATAAAACAGATAATATTTTTCACGCTGATAGCCAATATTCTTTTTCCGGCGGGCGCCATGCTGGCGGGCCCGGCGCTGAATCTGGTTCTATTTTTCATAAAACTTCTTTCAATATGCGCCATAGTAGCGATAATTGAGGTTTCAATAGCGAAAATGCGGTTGTTCAGAGTTGTGGATTTTCTGTCTTTCGGGTTTGTGATATCCGTGGTTGCTCTGCTGGTCTCGGTAATGGGGTTTTAAGAAATGAATATATTTTTAATAGGCATCTTTGTTTTGACTTTAATGGCCGTTACGGCAAAAAGGATCACTGCCCTGGTGAACGGGTTTATGCTGCAGTCACTTTTCCTCTTCCTTATGACTTTAACCGCCGCGGTAACCTCCAAAGAAAATGAATTGTATATTATCGCCCTGCTGGTACTTGTTCTGAAAGTTGTTCTTATACCGTACTTCCTTAAATGGATAGCCAGGAAGATAAAAATAGAGGAAGGCCTGGGCCTGTACATCAACCCGATATTATCTTTGCTTATTGTCATCGTGTTATCGTATGGCGCGTATATGTTTTCCAGGAATATAATGGGTATCCAGAACAGGGTGGAGACGGCTTCGTTTGCTATTTCACTCTCGGTTTTGCTGACCGGTTTATTTATAATGGTTTTCAGGATGAAAGCTTTGGCCCAGGTTACCGGGCTTTTAATAATGGAAAACGGGTTATTCCTGGCGGCTGTGGAGCTGTGCGGGAATATGCCGTTTTTCGTAGAGATAGCGATATTTTTCGATGTTTTCGTGTTCGCGGTGATTATTGGTATTTTTGTGTTCAGGATAAACGAGCTGTTTGCGCATATAGACGTGGATAAACTGACAACGCTGAAGGGCTAGCGGAGCTAGAAGAATGGAAATATTCGCCATACTCGGGATTACGCTTTTGCTTACTTCTGTCCCTTTGTTTGTGAAGGGCGCCAGGAAAACCGGTATTATAAATTCGGCTGGGTATTTTATTGTGCTGGCAGTTTCGCTTATCCTGAACTACCGCCTTCTCCACGGCAGAATTTCTTTTTCTGATTTCTTCTATGTTGACTCGCTAAGCGGGTATTTTCTGCTTCTTATTGCCGTGGTCAGTTTCGCGTCAAGCCTGTATTCAATAGGGTATATAGAAAGCGATGTTACGGACAAAGCGATTTCCGAAAAAGAATCCAGGCTGTATTACGCGCTGTTTAATTTATTCGCCTTCACCATGTTTTTTTGCACGGTGGTAAACAACCTGGGCATCATGTGGGTTTTTATTGAAATGACCACGCTTACCTCGGCGTTCCTGGTGGGTTTCTACAAGACGCAAAAATCCATTGAGGCCGCCTGGAAATATATCATCATCTGTTCCGTGGGCATCACGCTGGCGCTGTTCGGTATTATTCTTTTCTATTTTACCGTATCCTCAAATGGCGGCATAAGAAGCCTCAATTGGACGGATATCATGGCTGTTGCTCCAAAGCTTGACCCTAAAATAATAAAAATAGCGTTTTTATTCATCCTTGTGGGCTACGGCACAAAAGCCGGCATTGCGCCCATGCATACCTGGCTGCCGGACGCGCACAGCCAGGCGCTGACCCCGATAAGCGCCCTGCTCTCCGGCGTGCTTTTGAAAACAGCGCTCTATGCAATTTTAAGGTTTACCTTAATCATGAATAAATCCATCGGCCCCGGATATACGGGCAACCTTTTTGTGTTCTTCGGCTTGCTGTCTTTGGCGCTGTCGGCGGGGTTTATTATCGCGCAGAAAGACATTAAGCGCCTGCTGGCTTACAGCAGTATAGAGCACATGGGCATAATCTTTGTGGGCCTGGGCATCGGCGGGCCTCTGGGGCTTTTCGGCGCGCTCTTCCACATGTTCAACCACGCGGTTACGAAGTCGCTCATGTTTTTCGGCGCAGGCAATATTGTGAAAAAATACGGGACGCACAACATGCGCTCGATCCACGGCGTTACGCAGGCGCTTCCTTTTACCGGCATCTTTGTTGTGGCAGGGGTTTTCGCGCTTGGCGGCAGCCCGTTATTTTCCATATTTATAAGCGAGATGATGATACTTATTGCGGGTTTTACCCAGGGGGCTTATGCGAGCATGGGTATTTTCCTGTTTTTGATTTCTATAATATTCGGCGCGCTGGTTTATCATTTCAACAGGATGGCCTTCGGCAGGAAGCCGGAAGATATGCAGGCAACAAAAGAACCCCTGGGCGGGAAACTCGCGTTTATTTTCCTTGCGGTGTTAGTGATAGTCTTTGGCATAACCATGCCGGCATTTTTTGATAAATTGATAAAGGCGTCGGTGGATATATTAAATGGACTATAAAGAAATTCTTAAAAATATTGAGGGCATTTGCGGGGCCGGCAGTTTGAAGGCTGTTGCCAATGGTGCGGACGAGGTTTACGTGGAAGCGCCGGCAGGCAGTTTCAACAAGCTGTGCCATGCTTTCCATAAGACGCTCAATTCCCCGGTTATGATGTTTTTTGCCGTTGATAACACTGCTGGAAATGCCTCGTACCGGCTGTACTGTGTTTTTTCAGGCGCGCAGGCGTGCGGGAAGTGGTTCTTTGTATATTTTGACGTTCCCGAAAACAAACCTGAATTCAATTCTATCGCGAAGGAAATATTTTCAGCAAGCCTTTTTGAACGGGAAATGAAGGAGATGTTCGGGATCATTCCTTTGGGCAATCCTGACACCCGGCGCCTGCACCTGCACCCGGAGGTTTGGCCGAAAGGGAATTATCCTTTGAGGAAAAGTTTCAAAGCGGGCAGTTTGAAAGCCGGTGAAAAGAAGGAATATGTTTTCGGCAAAATTGAAGGGGACGGTATCTTTGAAGTCCCGGTAGGGCCGGTGCACGCGGGCATAATAGGGCCCGGGCATTTCAGGTTCAGCGCGGCGGGCGAGCCCATAATCAACCTTGAAATACGGCTCGGTTTCACCCACCGGGGCGTGGAAAAATTGTTTGAAGGCAAAAAGCCGGAAGAGTGCCTGGCTCTCTCCGAATGTGCCAGCGGGGATTCTGTTTTCGCGCACAGTTTGGCATTTTGCGGCGCGGTTGAAAAAATAAATTCAATTGATGTGCCGCCGGGCGCCCAATATCAGAGGTGCATCTTCCTTGAACTTGAAAGAATGTACAACCATGTTGCGGACATGGGCGGCATAGCCATTGACGTGGGTTTTAGTTTCCCTTCAGCTTACGCTTCAACCATGAAGGAGTCCCTGCTCTGCCTGAACGAGAAACTCACCGGAAGCAGGTATCTCAAGGGAATAAATGCTATCGGGGGGACCGGGAAAAGCCCTGATAAGAATTTTTTAGCGGACCTTTCTGCCGGGCTGGATGACATAACGCAGGACTTCAACAGTTTGAAAGAGATGCTCCTTTCAAACGTATCCTTCATGGACAGGGCTGACAACACAGGGATCTTAAGAAAAAAGACAGCCGAAGATTTAGGCGTGATTGGCATGCCGGCAAGGGCTTCAGGGATACCAAATGACCTGAGAAAAGATTTCCCCGGGGTTTACGCTAAAATGAATTTCAAGGCAGCGAAGCAGAACAAAGGCGATGTCCTGGCCAGGTTAAATGTGAGGTTTCAGGAATTTGAAGAATCTATCAGTATAATAAGGCAGGCAATGAACCTCCTGCATGGCGATGGCGTGCCTGGAAATAACACCGGCGCAGGCAAGCCCGGGTTCGCGCTTGGGTATTGCGAAGGGTGGAGGGGCCCGGTGCTCTACTGGCTCAAGATAAACGAAAAGGGTTTTATAGACAGATGCAAAATAGTTGACCCCTCGTTCCATAACTGGCAGGGGCTTTCGTACGCGGTGCTTGGGGAAATAATTCCGGATTTCCCTTTGTGCAATAAAAGTTTTGACCTCTCTTATTCAGGGAATGACCTATGATAGATATTTTTAGGAACAGCCTGAAAAAAGGGCGTGTTACCAGGAAGATCAAGTGCAACCGTCCTGACGCTGGCGGCAGCGCTCCG
>MGVM01000012.1:16669-26880 GCA_001800495.1 Elusimicrobia bacterium RIFOXYB2_FULL_48_7 | reverse complement strand
CCCCTAAATACACCGGCAAGAACGTGATTAACCCGGTTGCGACAATCGCCGCAGGCGGCATGATGATGGAAATACTCGGCGAGGAGAAGGTTGCCGGTAATATTGACCGCGCCATCAGAAAGGTGCTGGCAAGCGGGAAAATGAAGTCTATGGATGCCGGTAAAATGGGCTTCTCAACCTCTGAGGTTGGGGATTTGATCACGAAGGAAATATAGAATGAAAAAATATAATGTTGGAGTAGTAGGCATAGGTTTGGTGGGCTCGGAAATGGTAAGAGTCCTTGAGCAGCGCAAGTTTCCCGCGGGCCAGGTAAGGATTTTCGCCACGCGCGAAAGAGAGGAGGAAATCAATGGCAAAAAATACAGGATTGAAGTAGCCAATGATAATTCTTTCAAGGGGCTGGACGTGGTGCTTTTTGCCGGGACGGAGGGCTCAAAAGGTGCGTCAAAACAATGGGGCTGGAAAGCCGTTGAGTCGGGAGCTTATGTCATCGACAACGGAGACGATTTCAGGATGGATGAACGCTGCCCGCTGGTTGTGCCCGAAGTCAATGCCCATCACCTCAATAAAAACCAGAGGTTCATAGCAAACCCGAACTGTTCTACGATACAAATGGTAGTCGCGCTTGCACCTTTGCACCGCCACGCTAAAATTAAAAGAGTGATTGTGTCAACGTATCAATCCGTTTCCGGCACGGGCAGGGCGGGAGTACAGGAACTCTATGAACAGGCGAAAGAAGCATCCGCCTCATATCCTGAAATAAAAGTAAAATCAAAACCGTCCGCTTATCCGCATCAGATAGCTTTCAATCTTATCCCGCAGATAAGCACTTTAAGCGAGGACCCGGGTTTCGCGAATTACTACAAGGAAGAAGTAAAAATGGTCAGGGAAACACGAAAAATTCTTGATGCCCCGGGCCTTAAAGTCACTGCTACGTGCGTCAGGGCGCCGGTATTTTGGGCGCATTCAGAATCAATAAATGTTGAATTTGAGAAAAAAATCACGGTTTCAGAAGCCAGAAAAATCCTGTCTGGTGCCCCGGGAGTTGTTTTGCTGGACGAGCCGGAAAAAAGTGTGTATCCCATGCCCCTGGAAGCAGCCGGCAGGGATGAAACGTTTGTTGGGAGGATAAGGGAAGACGTTTCCTGTCCCAACGCGCTGGACATCTGGGTTGTTTCGGATAATATCAGAAAAGGTGCTGCCTCCAACGCCGTTCAAATTGCTGAAACATTAGTGTCAAAACAGCTGTTATAGGCATGTAATAAAACTGTAACAGACCCCCAAATTATATTGTAGGAATTTTGGGCCAACGGCACCCAGTTCAAAATAACCCTTGTTTTTTTTGATATTTTGATGTATACTAATATTAACTATGAAAAAGATAATTGTAAACGCTGATGATTTCGGGTTAAACGCCAAGATAAACCAGGGCATCATATCGGCCCATAAAAACGGCGTTGTAACAAGCACCAGCATCATTGCGTCCGACTGTGCCTTAGCATTTGATGACGCCATAGCCCTTGCCAAAGATAACCCGGTTATGGAAGTTGGCGTGCATATTGAACTCGATAGGTTTTTTAATGTGGACCAGGCAAGGGGTATAGTTTATGGTTGGATAAATGAAAAACCACCGCTGGATGAAGTCGGGAATGAAGTCAGAAAACAGGTGGAAAGAGTCAAAAAAGCCGGCATTAACCCTCCTCATATTACCAGCCACCATCATGTTCACTTAAAAAACGAAATCCTGCCGATCGTCACCGACATAGCGAAAGAGCAGGGAATACAAATAATCAGGTTTGCAAAAAGATTCGTTCCTGAAAATAGTGTTTTTGCAAAGTTCAGGGATCTTTTAACACAGAATCAGATAATTTACCCCGAGCATTTCATCGAGGGCTGGTACTGGGGAAACATCGACGAGAATTTTTCCGTGGCAGAACTGGCCACTCATCCGGGGTACGGGGAATTGTGGCGGGAATACGAGCTTGCTGCCTGCTGTAACCCAAAATTGAAGACGTATTTGTCTGAAAAAAATATTCAATTAATAAAATTTGTAGACCTTCTTAACCGCTGACCAAATCACTTTATCGGATTCAAATAAATCAAAACTATCTTTGGAGGAAGTATGAAAAAGGCTATTGCCAAAATCCTGTCATCAGCTGTTTTGTGGATGCTTTTGTTCAGCGCAGCTTCGGCAAACGAAATCGAGAAGTATCTATCCGAAAAATCGAATTACGATTCAGCCCAGGTCAATGCCATTAACGAACTTATAAAGAATGCTGCGAACGACAATTTGCCCGAAGAATGCCTTTTTTTGAAAGTGAAGGAAGGTATTGCAAAGGGTGTACAGTATGATGTAATGCTTGAGGCAATGAGGGAAAAAACACTTGTTTTGAGAATCGCCCGCGAGCTCCTGAATTTCAGGTTTGACACTAAGAATATTGCAAAAGCCCATATTGAAACGCTGGCAGAATATCTTGACATGGGTATGACTGTCGGTGGTTATAATGATGTTACAAGGAAAGCGAAAAGCAAAAAAGTTGGAATTGATAAAACGCTGCAGTTACTGGAAGTTTATGTTTACTTGCAGAAAAAAGGGGTAGAAAAAAAATATACCGAAGATGTTTATGTGTCTTTGCTTGACAGTGAAATGCCGCAGAAAAAGATGAGTATAATTGCGGATTTGTATGTATATGCTTACAAAAAAAAGGTTGTTTTCAATGACGCGCAGGAAATAATAATGAATGGAATCAAATTGAGCTGGAGCCAGCAGCAGATAAGGGATCAATTCAGGAAGATAAGAGTAAAAGAAATAAAGGAAGAAATGCGTGAATACAACAGGCAGGAAGGGATCCATTGATGAATGAACAGCAGGTAAAAGAATGCATAACCAGCATTATATCAGGAAACACTGATTCATACAGGTTTCTTGTTGAGGAATACAAAGATTCTGTTTATAATCTGGTCTTTAAGTTTTGCGGAAATTTCAGCGATGCTGAAGATATTACCAGCGAAGCGTTTGTCAGGGCGTATAAAAATTTGCATTCATACAAGCCGGGGATGTCGTTCAGGAACTGGCTGTTTTCTATCGCCGTAAACCTGGCGCGGGACATTCTGCGCAAAAAAAAGTTCAAGCCGGGCTCACTCGACGTAACGATGTTGCTTGAAGAATCAGATGTCAATATTCAATTCAGTGATGATGCGGACAACCCGGAAGAGATTGTTTTCAACAAGGAAGAAAAAAGCGCTTTGCTGGGTGCTATCCATGCGCTTCCTGAAAAATATCGAGTCGTTATTATTTTGAGATATATGGAAAATATGTCTTTTGATGAAATATCGGTCCTACTGCAAAAACCTCTCAATTCAATCAAGACCTGGGTTTCCCGAGCCCAAAAAATACTATCGAAGAAACTAGGAAAAGTCTGACTCTAGCCTGCTCTAACAATTTCTGAAAACAAGTACCAGTAAGACTGCAAAACAATCCCCAAAGGTTGTTACATGCCCGTAACATGCAAGTCTGTTTTTCTGACGATGAAACCTTTTCCAGTTTCATACGTATATATAGGTAGATGGGAGGACATCTGATGAGTTCAAGCAAAGAAAACCGGATCCTGGAAGAACTTGAATCCCTGCCGCTTTTGATTAAACGGCAGTCGGCGCCAGAAGTACTTGCCGAAAAAATAATGGATAGCATTTCAATAAAGGAAACCGCTTTCGTAGCAGAGCGGTTTTCTTTTTTTGTTTTGAAATGGGCCCTGGTTGTGGTCGTTTTCTGGGTGATCGGGATTTCATTGTTCTTGAAGTTCAATGATGAAAAAAAAATTACCGTTAAATTCGTGCTTGACAGGCAGGGCGCCAGGGATATATCTCTTGCCGGAGATTTTAATGGCTGGGATACAAATAAAAACAAACTTGTAAGACAGGGAAATACCTGGGTTCTTGAAATGAAGTTGAACCCCGGAAGATACCAGTATATGTTCGTGCTAAACGGCACTGACTGGGTAAGCGATGATAAAGCGAAAGAAACAATAGATGACGGTTTCGGGCGCACAAATGCGATTCTCGACACAGCAACTATCATATAGACAGTGATTTTTGTCACAGAACATTGACAAAATACGAAAAGCGGGGTATAATTAAAGCAAGAATGATAAAATCAAATTTATCGTCAAACCTGCCATTTAACCAAACCTATTTATATAAGGAATTAAATCAATCTTTTTCAAGGGGGAAAAGTATGTTTAAGAAACTATTTTCCGTAGTGTTGTTTATTTTTACTGTCGGCAGTTTAACAACGATTTATGCGCAGAGCGTGACACTTCCGTATATGGGGGATGGAGTTAATTTGGATCCTTCGGGCACGCCTTCTTTTTTAGTGAACTCAGACGCCAGTGTTGATGTTTATTTTGATATGGGAGCCTTAATTGTGAAAGCTCCGACCGGTGGAATAAAGTATTTAGGAGTAATGGATCCTGCTACTTTTGGATCAATAAATACTTTCACAAACACAACTGAAGGATTACAATCAGATCCCTTGTATGATCCATGTACTGGACAGGTATACACCTTCAAGACAACTGATGACAAAGCGGTAAAAATACGTATTACCGCATTCACGAACGGAGTCAGCGTAGTCTGTGATTATGTCTATGACTATATGTCAGGCGGTTCAGGTGAAATATCCGGAACTATAAGTTATTCAGGTGCGGCTGGTTCAGGCCCGGGGAAAGCAATAGTGGGTTTAAATGAGCCTTCGCCGGGGAATCCATATTGGGCACCCATCAAGCCAGTTAGTATTACCGTGCCAGGTGCATATAGTATAACCAGTCTTGCTGTAAATTCAACTGCTTGTTATGTGCTCTCATACCGGGATGTAAATACAAACGGCGCATTCGACATGGGTGAGCCGTCAGGTTATTCCGGCCCTTATACTATAAGTGGAAGCCCTGTAGCCGGAGCAAATATAACAGTAAATGACGCAGCTGCTCCTACTCTTTCTCATTTCTCATTTACTAACATTCCTACTCCGCAAACTATGGGCTATAAATTCGATCTCACAATCACGGCGATGGATGCAAGTAGCAGCGCTATTACAGGCTATGCCGGTACTCCGTCAGTTAATTCATCTCTTGGTGTTATGATTGACGGAAATCTCTCTGCAGGAGTATATTCCGGGAAAGGGATAATGCAAAGTTCAGGGACAAATACGCAAATTTCAGTTTATGATGCCAGTGCAGGGATAATCAGTTATAGCAACTCTTTTGATGTTGATTTAGATACGAATATAATCGGATTGGACCATTTTACTTTTAGCAGTGTACCCAGCCCTCAGGATGCGGGAACTCCATTCAATATTACAATTACGGCAAAAGATGCATTTGATTCGCCTTTGCCGTCATTCAATGGTGATATATTTATTTCAATTTCAGGCGGTTCAACATTAACCCCGAAATGGGTTACATTGGTAAATGGTGTTTGGTCAGGACAGGTAACGGCAACGGAAGGAACTGCCTGTATGATTAATGCAGATTATTGCGGCAGAATGGGGATATCTAATAATTTCAATGTAACTACCGGCGGCGGAGGTCTTTCTCATTTCAGTTTCTCTTCAATTGCCTCTCCTCAGATAGCTGGTGTGCCTTTTGTGGTTACTTTGCTTGCCATGGATCCTTCAAGTAATACTGTGATGATAAATGGTAATGCTGGTCTTACTTGTTCTAATGGCGCAATAGACCCTGTCAGCGTTCCGTTCAATAATGCAAATATGTGGCAGGGTCAGCTGACTCTTTCCGCACCTGGGACTGGAACAACCTTAACCGCATCAATGACTGGCAAGGAAGGAACCAGTAATTCATTTGATGTTAACGCAGGAGGCGGCACGGGCAATATTGAAGGAACCATTTCTTACGGCGGTATTCAAACAGGTGATGTTGTTGTTTGGATTACTACCGGAGCAGCTACATGGAATTCAGGCCCGATTTACTCGCAGACAATCGTTAGCTTTACTCCTGGCTCTCCTTATAATATAGCTGTTGCCGCAAATGTTCCGAGTTTTGTTTATGCATTCATGGATGTAAATAGTAATAGTACGCGTGACCCCGGAGAACCAGAAACCATGGGCTGGTCTCCTAATCAGACGGTTACGGCCGGAAGCACAGTTACGTATCATCCCACCCTTCTTATGGCTGGCAATGAAGCGGTTGACCACTTTTCTGTTGATATTACCGTTCCGGGTTCAAAGGTCACGGATGTCCCGTTTGAGATTACTGTTTCAGCAAAAAACATATCTAATATTACTGTTAATGAATATGTGGGCACGGTTGTTTTAACTTGTGGTGGCTTCACTATTGTTCCTTCAGGCCCTATTACGCTAACGGACGGTTATTGGACCGGAAATGTCACGATAACGGGCATAGGAACGACCAATTCCATCCAGGCCTATGACAGCAATTTGGATAAGTACGGCTACAGTGGAACATTCGACTTGAACGCTACGGGCGGAGATACTGGAGACATAGAAGGTTACCTCTATTATTCAGGTTCGACATCCGGATTCCCCGTAAGAATCGGCGCTAATGTCGGGATTCCTTCAGGCCCTCCGTCACTTATACAAACTGCGTTTATCAGCCCGTTTACCCCGGGGCAATATTACTCTATGCCTTCGGTCCCGGTTGGATCTAATGTTTACTTATTTGCTTACATAGATAAGGATTCGGACAATACACTTGATGCAGATGAACCTCAAACCTCTAACTGGGTTGGCCCGGTAAATGTTGTCAATAGCGAAGTCTCAATGCAGAATTTAACGATGGTTGACCCGACGCCCTCTTACAATATTTCTGGTGCCGTTTATGACTATCAGATGAACCCAATAAGCGGAGTCACAATCAATTTAACAGGAATGCAGAACAGGAATATAACAACAGCTGGAGACGGGACTTATATTTTTAACGAAACGCCAACTGGTTCATACACAATAACCCCGCAAATGACCGGGAAAGCATTCACTCCTCAATTCAGGAACCTTTCTATCATCAGCAACAGCATGATAAACCAGAACTTCACCGCCAGCGACAGCGGCAGCGGCTCGGTACACCATTTCAGGTTCAGCTCAATTCCGACAACACAGGTATCGGGAAGCCAGTTCACGGTTACAATTTATGCGGAAGACAATACTAATGCCATGGTGAATTATGCCGGTTCAGCAAACCTGCTGGTTTCAAACGGTTCTATTGGGCCTTCGGTGACATCCCTCTTCAATAATGGTATCTGGGTTGGGCCGGTTACTATAATAGGCGAAGGGACAAATGTGACAATTACCGCGGATATCGGCACAGCAAGCGGTATCAGCAATGCGTTTAATGTTAATGCTGGCGGCGGCGGTTATACCATGAGCGGTCGGGTGGTAGACAGCATGAATGCAGGGATACAAGGTGTGAATATTTCATTAAGTGGGACGGATTCCAGGAATACGGTGACTGATGTTTCTGGTAACTGGAGTTTAACTGGGTTACCAGCTGGTAACTATAATATAACCCCGTCAAAACCAGAATGGATGTTCAACCCGTCTTATATAAGTATACCTTCTTTCTATTCAAACATGAATATTAACAATATAGTCGGCAATGCTGGTGGTGGAACAGGCGGCTATATGATTACCGGCAGAATCCAGAGAGACGGCGTCGGCCTGGGTGGTGTAACATTAAGTTTGACAGGCTACAGAATGTTTAATATAAACACAGCTCCTGACGGCATGTATTCTTTCATGGCCTTACCGACAGGTAATTATACAATTACTCCCACTTTCGCCGGTTATACTTTCTCGCCGGGTTCCTTAAGCTTCTCGCCGTTGAGTTCGGATCAGTTTGAACAGAACTTCGCAGCCATCGGCGGTGGCGGTGGGACAATGGGTTTGTCCGGTTCCGTTGATTACATCGGGACCATGTATCCTGCCGGTGATGTAACTATCATGGCTGGAATCGGGTTTCCAAACGCCAGCTGGCAGGTCAGGGGAACTGTATCAGCTGCAAACCAGGGTGCATTTACCCTTAATGTAAGCCAGACAGACATGAATTATTATGTGTTTGCTTTTAAGGATACTAATAACAACTATAAATATGACACTGGTGAGCCTTCCTCTGATCCAATGGGGCCTTTTAACGTGGTGTCAGGCAGCATTTTTGCAATACCTGATACAATAATGGTATATGACGGCTCAGGCGGTGGTGAAACATCTTATCAGGGGATTGAAGGTAACGTATTTTTATCCGGGTTGCCGCTTTACGGCAACCTTATTGTTACTGCCAGCACTGGTATTGGCGGAGAACCTGCCGGCTATTTCCAGATTAATGTAATGAACAGCATGATGCATTACAGGTTGGATTTAGGAAATTTCGGAGATCATTATGTAACTGTACATCATGATAAAAATAACAATTACATGATTGATGGTGATGAGGCAAGCATGTTAAACGAGGGTCCTATCTGGGTGACTGCGGGTAGTTATTCTTTTAGGGATTTTACCCTTCAATCTGGCGTAGCAGTCGGCCCGTCCGGGACAGTGAATGTAAATGTAAATTACTCAGGAGACAAGGTAGGCACGATACATTTTGATATCCAGGACCAGATGCCGCAGCCGGGAGTGCAGCCGAATATGATCAAATCTGCTGCAATACCTATGACCATGGCTACCAGGAGCTTCACGATTTCCAATGTCCCTGTCGGTTCTGGTTACTATATGTTCGCATGGCTTGATGCGGATAATTCAAACAGCCCTACACCTTCAGATCCCAAAACGTTCAACCCGATTGCGCTTGCAACCATACTTGATGCTGGATCCATAGATGTAACAGCATCGCTACAGGAGGAAAGCACAACCACTGTAACCGGCACAAACAGGGTGCAGGGCCAGGTAAATTACCCTGAAAGTTATGGGAGCTACGCCAATGTGAAAATCAAGATCGGTTACGGCAGCAGTTATGGTGTAAATACTCCGATAGCCCAGTATTTCAGGAACGGTTCGGGGTATTTTGAGATAAACAATATCCCTGACGCCATGGGGATTTATGTTGAAGCTTTCGTGGATTTCAATAACAATGGTTATAAGGAAGCCAATGAACCTAGCGCGGTTTCCGGTCCTTACCAGCTTTACAATGGGCTTTCTATCTATGTGGGAACCCTTGAGATTCAACCCCAGACCCAGGTTGAAAAGAGCACGGTATCGGTAACTGTCAGGGGCCAGCTTGTAAAATACAATAGCAATACAATGCAAGACGAGCCTGTCGGCGGAGCTGTTATTAAAATGCTGGATTCCGGTATGTTTAACAATTACAATTTTGAAAGCGCGCTAACGGTAAGTTCCGTGACAACCAGTTCCATGCTAAGTTCGGTGCTCTCAAGTTTTGGCACAACTGATTATTACAATTTTGAGATCCCGAACGTTCAGGTTGTCGGTTCCGAAAACAGCTGGGCTTACCGCCTTGAAGCCAGCAAAACCGGCTTCAGGAAAAATTTTCAGGACATGAATTTCCAGCTCAACGATAACGGCCAGATTGTCTACCTTTACAACTCTATTAACATTGAGCCCAAACCCGTGGCAACTGTAACAAACCTGGTTATTAACCCTACGACAATCACCCCTGATAACGATGGGAATAATGACAGGGTCAATATAAGTTTCAACTACAGTATCCCTGCAGAGGGCAATATGTATGTGCCCGGTTCCACGGTTAAATTTGTCGTTGATTCGGATAAGGACGGCCTTTTTGAGCCCATGGATTATTCAATATTCATGAACATCAACGGCAAGGATTTTATCAAAAGGAACCCCTCCGACTGGATAGACATGATGAATCCGGATTATTCCAAGCTTATCGGGCCGCTTACTGAAGAACAGTCGCGGCAGAAAAGAGCGGAATATGACGCCACCATGGACGTCTGGGTAGATGGCAACTCCATGATGTATAATTCAGGAAACAACACTTACTCCAGGGATATTTTCATGGCATGGGAAGGCCAGGACAATTCAAATAATGCTGTTAAAAACGGCACCTTGAACGCAAAGTTGATGATAGCGGATTCTTTCCCATTCGACCAGAACGACCTTACCTACAGCACAACCCTGCAAATTACGATCCAAACGGCAGGGATAATCGGTACTGTAGTTGATGCGCTGGGTACACCTATTGCGGGAGCCAATATTAACGCTAACTCTC
>MGVM01000012.1:0-16661 GCA_001800495.1 Elusimicrobia bacterium RIFOXYB2_FULL_48_7 | reverse complement strand
TATCGAAGGCCGGCTATATCATGGTAATAAAAGGCGACAATAACGATGGCATCAAGATCCTTACTGTCGGTACACCCGCCAACGCAGGCACAATTACTCTCACCAAAGGTACGAGCGTTTACGGAATGATCACTATCCCGAACCCGCCCCTTAAGGGAGACATGAGAGATAATATGGGTAATATCATGTATGACCTGTGGGGAAATGTAGAGGTCATGAGAACTGACGGAAACGGGTATTACAGGGATGATATCAGGGTGCCGCTTTCAGGATCTGTTCTAAGCCAGACAACCGTGTTCTATGAAATGTCCCTTGAACCAGGCCAATATTCCATCAAGGTAAGGATCCCGGGTTATGCATCAAAACAGGAACCCTTCAGCATTGTAAGCGCACCCGTAGGGAAAAATATTATCCTTGAAAAAGCGCCTACCGTAAAAGGTATAATAAAGCTTCCTGCCGAAATATTTGCTTCAACGTCCGTAACAAGCAGTTTCATCAGCGATGTTATGAGAACAGGCCAGTATAATTTAAATATTAACATACAGGCTGAATCGTTTGATAGGAAAGACCATAATGGGAACGGTTTGCAGTTCATGCAGTACGATATGCTCCAGGGAAGGGCTACTGCTGAATTCCGGCTTGAAGGCCTTCTGCCAAGGACTTCTTATTACGTATATTTTGAGTCAAACGGTATTTTTGCCAGGAAGATGGTAATCGTCTATTCTGAAAATGCAGGACTGGGAACTGTTCAGCTTGATTTTGGTACAAAACTTACCGGTACCATCACCATGCTCAATGATATTTCTGCATTGCTCGACAATAATTACGGCAACAACTCGGGCCAGATGGGCATGGGCACTATACCGGAAGGCATCGGCATAAATGTTGGGTTGAGGTCACTAGGCGATGGAACATGGATACAGAACAGGGTATACATCTCCACCAATGCCGGTTATCCTGCCAGTGCAAACTACAGTATCAGGGGGCTTATAAGCGGGAGATATGAGATTGTAGTTGAAGCTGGTTCTGCTGATGTAACACCTTCACTCGAAAACAGGATAGTCACTGTTTCCACGAATGTGGCGACCAATGCCGCGGGGTTTGAAATAAAAATGGGCATGCCCACCGGGACTATTAGCGGTACGATCAACAATATCTCAGGAATCACGCCGGATTACACCAAGGTGATGGTTTATGTTGGGTATCCAGCGTCGACTAGTGAAAATTCTGACATCAAGATGATACCGGACGCTAATGGAAAGTTCTCTGCTTCAAACGTTCCTACCGGAAATGCCGTTGTTTGGGTGAATGAATACTCGGATTTCCCCAGCCAGACCAACATGTTTGGTAGAGCTTCGGGTAACACAGGTATGATGTTTAAGACTCTTAACACCCAGAGCGGGACAACCAATTATATTAACCTTGACCTGCTTCCTGCTTCAACCCTGTACATCAAGGTGTATGGCCCGCCATCGGCTCTTGATGACATAGTTGCCAAAACCACGACTTACACAAACACTAACATGTTTTCAAATACTTTCATTAAGGTTCAGTCACTTGAATTGAGAAAATTCGCCCAGCAGCTGTATGATACCGGTATGTTGAACAAGAGTGACTCCCCGGATGGGTCAGGAAATGTCTCGATGAGAGATGTTTCACTAAGCTCGTTCCTGGTTGACCGTAGTTCTGATGCGAATGGGCAATATCTCTTGTATTCAAAAAAAGGCCTCTCGGAAGGGGTTTATTATGTATATCCGTTTGTCAACTTACCTGTATGGGCTGTTTTGGGGTATTCGACACCTACCGGAAATAGCAGTTCTTACCCGATCATGCGCAGGGTAACCTATAACTATGCCAGCGTTCCGTTTGAGTCCTATGAACTGCTCGCGAAGAATTCATTGAAACAGGTCACATTCACGCTTACTTCGGGAGTGAACATCAGCGGTTCAATAACCAGGCCGCAGGCGGGCACAGCCGAATACATTAGCGTGGCTCTTAAAGACTATAGCACTGGCAAGGACATAAGTACCTACAATGTCGACTTTGCTTCGGCCAACAGCGTCAGTTTAAGGACCAAGTCATACAATTTTGACAAGGTATCTCCAGGTAAGTACCTGCTCCTGGTATGGTCGCAAAACTACAAGGTTTACTCAAGAGATTTCGCCGTGCCCATATCTACCGAGCCCCTGGTAATTCCTTCGATCACGTTGTCAAAGGGCGCCACTCTTATCGGCCGACTGGTTGACGAAACCGGGAAATCGATAACTTCGGGAGTGCTTGTTGAAGCAAACTCTTACCCGCCGGTTGAGGGTTCTTACAGGAATACTGACCAGACAGGCATGAGTATATCGACAACAGGGACCACGATGGGACAGTTTACTTTCCCGAATCTGCCTGCAGGTACCTACATGATAAGGATTTCACCTAAAGCAGATTCTACTGTCAGCTACATGATCACGACAAAAGCCGGTATAACCGTTCCTGACAGCCAGACGGATGTAGATATAGGAACGATCAAGGTCAAAGGCGGCACGGTTATTGCAGGGAAGGTCACCAATTCGAGCAATGAGCCTCTTTCTAATATACCCATCGTCGGTTATCCTCAGAGCGTTCAGGACCGCCAGAACAATATGATTAACGCTGTAACCGATACCAACGGGATCTTTGTTTTAAGAGGTATCAATACCGGACTGCAGTACTGGGAAGTCAAAGTGAATATACGGCCAAAAGACCCGACAAAACAGACAGCGACAATGCTAAAATATGGGGTAGGCGTAAAATCAGGTATCGATGTAAAGACGCTGTCAGAGAGCTTGTCCTTCACTCTTGAAGAAGCGCAGTCAGCTATAAAGGGAACCGTAAAAGCTTACTCAGCGCTGATATTGCCGTTCAAGGTTGAGGGGATAGATGTCGAGGATTATCCCGCGGCGCTTGTGCTGCTGCAGTCTCCTTCGGATCTTGCCAGTGGCGACCCGATGGCCGGCATCAAAACGATAACAAATGTTGACGGAAGCTTTGAGATCAAGGGGCTGGTAAAGGGCACTTATCTGTTGAAGGTATTTGCCAAGGGTTTCGGGACTTTCAAACAGGAAGTCACTGTTGAAGAAAGTGCAATCAATGACATTGGTGACCTTAACCTTACTGCCGGTTTGTCTGTGGGTGGTAATATCAGGACCCAGACGGGAACCAGGATTTCGCAATCGGAAGCTTCAATAGTTGTTGCGGCGACAAGGGACTTTACGAAAATAGTGTTCGGTAACCTTTCGATCAACCCTGTTACCCAGGAAGTCGAAAGGTATGACATATACGGTGTAGAGGCCGGGGTCCAGTACTATGTTGTGCTGGTTGAGCCGAATTCAAACAAAGTGTTCGTTGATCCAACCGTCTTTACGGTGACAGGTTCATCAGAGACCAAGGATATTGTTTACACCGTGTATCCTCCTAACTTTGAAGCAAAATCCTTCAAGCTGACGCTGCCGATCGGGGCATTCAAACAGGTTGGTTTTACCAGCATAAATGTCCCTCTGGGATCCAGTGAAGACACAATAGACATTACCAATCTTCCTAATGAAATTGACCTTTACTACGTTTACGGTTATGCGACAGAACCGCTGAAAGAAGAATCTATCAGGCAGGTTGTCACGACAATGACTGCGTCAGGTGTTTTCAGGCCGTTGTCTACATCCGACGAAAAATTTGTCAATGACCGTAGGGAATTCCTTTTCGTGTACATTCCAAACGGACAGGAAATCACTGACGGTTATTTCCAGTTAAAGTTCACGGGAACAAGTTCAAAGGGTTTGATCGGAGAAACGGAATATAAGTTCTATCTCGGCGAAGACGGCAGAAGTGAAAAGATCATCAACCCGATGGTAGGCGGCAACCTTACACTTGGTTCAGGCGATGAGTCTGGAATAGACGTGCCCGCGGGTTCTATAGACGATGATGTTGCTTTGACCAGCGGCACAAAAGCGTCATGCGTGAAAGTTACCGACGAAACAATCGGCGCTACAAGGCGCGGCAAGTATTCCAGGGGAGCATTCTCTACTCCGATTACCTGCTTTGCGGCGGCGAAACCCGGCACGCAGCTCAGCGATATATATGAACTACAGGTTCGCCTGGTATCAGGGCCGTTAGCCACTATTTCGCAAACCACACCTATTTCGGTGAAGATCGCTATTTCGACCAGTGCACTCGACCTGCCAGAATCTGAGCTCAAACTTTACAATTACAATGAGACATCAAAGGCATGGGATGCTGTTAGTGGCACTCCGTCAATTGACTGGTCCAAGTTTACGTTGAGCATGAACGTCAAGCATATGTCCAAGTTCGCGGTATTCCACGTAGTTGGTGGTAGCGGCGGTGGCGGAAGCTCAGATGCTGCGGCTGCGGACCTGTCTAATGCTTTCGTGTACCCGAACCCGTTAAAAGCCGGTACCTTGGCGGCGGACGCTCCGTACCAGGCAGCCGTAATCACTTTCAAGAAACTTACCTCGGAAGCGAGGTTGAAAGTGTACAATATCGTCGGTGAGATGGTTTATGATGATGTAAAAACCGATGACGCTTCCACTGATACGCTCACATGGGACACTAAAACCAAGAGCGGGGAGAAGGTGGCAAGCGGGGTTTATGTCTACCAGCTTACCAACCCGAAGGTCAGCTCGGACAAAAAGTCCGGCAAGCTGGCGATAATCAGGTAAGAGAACAAAACATGGCTGCTCGCCTTTTAGGCGAGCGGCTTTTCTTGTTTTCTTGAAATTTAAAACAAAGAGGGCGCCACACACGCTTCCAAGCGCGTAACATGTGGCACCAAAAAGGGGGAGGACTGTATGAAGAAAAAATTATTTGCAACGGCAATCTGTTTGCTGATGTGCGCTGGTTACGTGTTTTCCGCGAAAATGATAAAAGTCATTGTCACCGAATCTTACGGCAAGGTAATGGTCAAAATGAATGAAAATGCCGGTTGGGTCAAATGTTACCCGGGCATGACACTGGATGAAAAAGCGACAGTGAAAACAGAGGCCAAGGGCAGGGCGACGCTGATGCTCTATGACGGCAGTAAAATAACAGTAAGCCAGAAGTCAGAATTGCTTGTCAAGGCGTTGACTGACAACCAGAAAGTCCTGGAACAGAAATCAGGAAAGGTTAGGTTCAAAATTGCGAAACTCATGCAGGGCAAAACATTTGAATGCAAAACACCTACGGCTGTCTGCTCTATCCGCGGCACGGAATTCACTCTTGACGTTGGCGATGACAACCAGACAGAGCTGAAAGTATTTGAAGGCCTCGTTGCGGCAGCTAAGCCTGACGGTACTGGCGGTGAATTCCAGGTAGGGGCAAACCAGAAAATGGAATTTCTTAAAGACCTTCCCCCGGGCGCTCCGACATCGTTCAATGACAAAGACAACGAAGAAGAATCAGGTAATCGCAGGGAAGAAATGAAAATTGAGGCCAAGGCCGAAATAAACATGGATTTATCCAAGGAAGAAGTCCAGAAAATGGCCGCGGCTGAGTTGAAGAATGCCGAATATAAGCAGGGAAAGACTATTATTGATGCTTTTGGACAGCGGGTAAGAATAGAAGAATACATAGTGCGCGGCGCAGCAGCTAGCCTCGGGGACAACCAATTCAAGCTTGTCGTGCTTAATAGCAGGAAAGACAGATTCGACTGGTTCCAAAATATAGTTTCTTTCAACGTCCCGCTAGCTTCGCCTCTGGAACTAAAGAATGCAAATAGTTACTTCAGTAAGTGGAGAGATGACTGGAAAAAAGGAATAAGGGATGTTGACCCGGTCTATTTCCATCGGGCAAACCAATCAGGGGCAAGCAATACTGTTGACGATGTGACATGGGGATCTACCGATGGTCATGTTGTGAATAACGCTGGTACTTATACTCATATTTTTGATAATTACTATTTTAAGATCAACGGGGTAAACAAAATTTCTTACGCGCCTGTTGCAGCGACAATCAATGACATTACTACTGATTCAAGGTGGACGGTTGATGGTCAGGTAGGAACCATGACATATGCTCAATTTGATGCGTGGTACCAGACAAATCTGACACAATCCTATCCAGCTGGTTCGGATTCAATGCACACAAGGTCTGATCTGACGTTCGGCACAGGTAATACTTACAGGGAAGAGTATATTTCCATCAATGATTTGGGTAAGATACCCAAGTCGACGGATTATGCGCAGGACAAGTTGAAATCAAATATGGAAATGGTTCTTTCCGGCAGTGATTTCAAGGGTCCCGGCAAAAAGATTGACCTTTGTGTTGAGCCAAAGATCTTTAAGGACTCTGGATTAATTCAGTAAAGTTTAGTATAATAATTTTATCATTTCCTGCTTGTTTATGGGAGTGATAATCTGGGGTTTCGTTGCCCTTTAAAAAGGATTGTGAAATGATCAAAAAAACCTTAGTATCATGTATACTGGTTGTGCTTTGTACTTCTATTGGATTGGCATCTGATGTCTCAACAGTTCTTAATGTAAGAGCATCGCTTGGTAATTATGCGTCCGGCGGGGCTGCAAGCGATTTCAGCGGAAACCTGGGAATTGATTTTGTTCCTGCGATAAAATTTAACGATAAGTTGTCTCTCCTGCCTGCTGTCTATCTTGATTACAGGGGCATTAAGGACGTTGCAGAAATAGTGATAGGCGGGGACAAGGTTTTCATGCAGTCGGCCAGCTATAATGTATCTGTCAGGCCTGTTTATAAAATTGGCAGCAATACAAAATTAAAATTAAAAGCCGGTGTCCTGAAACAATATATTGTCGAGGCGAAAAACGAAGATTGGGGAAAAGGCGCTTTTGACTATGATAAAACGACCGTCGGGATTGACCTCGCGATGAAAAATGCCACTCTGGGAGTGAGTATGTATAATATCACATTCCCGAATTACGCTTCGCTTATATCGCAATCTACCATGCAGCAACAGATTGGTGTTACGGCCGCGGAAGTCGGCACTAATCTTCTGGATTTTGCGGCAAACGATATCAGCGCCTACGGCAAAATGTACCCGGGCAGCGCTTTTATAATTGACTGGTCGCTTTTATATACCATGAAGAATTTTTCAGACCAGTTTGTCCAGAAGGAGGACGGCAAGTACAAAACAGACAGGCGCGCCGATACAGTCACGGCGGTTAGTTTGGCGCCCTCGTTCGCTATAGTCCCGGCCGGGCCAGTGACCATCTATGCAGGGCTGGGGATATCGTATTTCATTACCGGTTCCAACCAGAATTATTACGACGTAAACACCAAGGACTATATTGAGAAATATTATGACTATACAGAAACCCTGCTTACCCCGATGTTCAGCTTCTCGTTCAATACCATTCCGCTGAAACTCGGGCTGTCTTACGGGATGTCGTCAAGAAATTACAGCCAGCAACCGGCCAAGATCGATGATAATGCAAGCGGTTATGTGTATGGTGCGGACAAGTTGAAGATAGACTCAAAAACGCTTACTCTCAGCATCGGATATCCCTTAAGCGATAAACTGACCTTAAGTGCAATGATGAAGTCCTATGATTCCAGCTCGAATTTCACTTACACGAAATCTACGGAAATTTACAATTTTACTTCCACGAACATGTACCTGGGAGTAAGTTACGAATATTAATCTTCCGGAGGGTATTATGAAAGAAAGAAAAAAGTCACGGGGGGTGTTAGAAATGTTTAAAAAATCTGGTTTTGTTTTTGTATCATTATGTTTTGTCATTAGCATTTCTTACGCGGGGAGCAAGGGCACTACGGGCGGTCAGTTCCTTAAGATCGTAGGCGGAGCAAGGCCTGCAGCCATGGGAAATGCATACTGTGCGGTTTCTGACGATGTAAACAGCATTGGTTCCAACCCTTCCGGGCTGGCATTCCTGCCTAAGTCTGAAGTCACAGCTACTTATACTGTTTGGTTCCAAGATATAAAATACAATTACCTGGCATTAGGTATGCCCATGAAGATGGGTACTCTTGGTATTGCGGTCAACATGCTCTCTGTTACTGGTATTCCCAAAACTGATAACACGGGATCTTACGTGGGCGGAGCTACCGCAGAAACAGCGACGAAGTTCGGTGAAAGCGATACGGCCATAACCTTGGCGTACGCGAAAGCGCTTAATGACAAGCTTGGTCTTGGATTAAGTATGAAGATAATAAATATGTCAATTGATGACAAAAGTGCCTCAAGTTTTGCTGCTGACCTTGGCGGATTGTATAAAGCCTCGGAAAAACTGGACTTGGGCTTATCTGTGCAGAACCTTGGCGGAGCCATTAAATTCATAGAAGTTTCCGATCCGTTGCCGATGAATTTGAAAATTGGTTCAAAATACCAGTTTTCCGAAAAGTTTTTGCTTGGGCTCGATATCAATGTTGGGACTGCTGACGGGGTCTCAACAGTGAATCTTGGCACTGAATATTCCCTGGCTGTGAATGAAAATATGAGCCTTCCGTTAAGGTTTGGCTATAATTCAGGCCTTTCAGATGCCGGAGGAATGGCTGGTGTTTCACTCGGTTTAGGGTTTGCGATGAAAAATTCCTTTGGTTTTGACGCTACATGGGCGCCATACGGTGATCTCGGAGACACTATCAGAGTTGGATTGAAGTATTCTTTCTGAAAGTAGATAGTTTTGCTTCGTAAAAATAATTGAATGGCCCCTGTAAAAAACGGGGGTCATTTTTTTTCAACAATAAACAATGAAACCTAAAAGCCTTATTTTGTCAATCATTCTGATTTTAACGATAAGTGTAGTCTTATTCAGTCAGCAAAATAGAAAAACTGAACTTATTGTTACAGGTGTTAAAACATACGATATATCAGATATATCATTTGCAGATATAGAACTTAATAGCCAGATCAAGATCAAAGGAATAATCGTTAAGCAGGGCAGCGGGAATGTCTCTCTGGAATTTCCCAGGTACACTTCATCAACCGGCAGGGTCTATGAGCAAGTCAGAATTTTGGATGTAACACTTACAGAAAAAATAGCTGAGTTCATTAGACTGAAACTGCCTGTAAAGGAAACTAAGTCAACCGGATATGATATTCCTTTTGAAATTACGAAGTTTTACCCTTATAAAAAAGTATCCAAGCTAAAAGCGTTCGCAGAAGTTGTTTTTGCCGGTTCTGTGTCGATTGAATGCAGGATTATGGAAAGTAAGTCCGGGCCTTGGGTGGCTTGGCCTGAAAGAAAGGAAAATAGCATCTGGATAAAAGTGGTTCTTTTTAAAAAAACATTCAAAAACAAGCTTGACCGGGCCATCTTGCAGAGATACAATGCATTAAATGAAGAGTCGGCCCAAGGGTGGGAATGAACCCGCGGATATTATTAGTTGCCCCAAAACCAATCAGGTAGCGGTTTTTGAGCAAAGTGCGAAATACAAACTGTCAACAAGTTTGTATTTGGGACTTCGTCCAACTCAGTTTGACATTTATATAAAATTTGATTATAATTAATTTTATACGTAACAAGTAAAATTTGGGCTCCTAGCTCAGCGGTTAGAGCGGTTGGCTCATAACCAATTGGTCGGGGGTTCAAATCCCTCGGAGCCCAATTTTAATAAGGATTTGAAGCCAACCCGAACGCTGCCTGGAATGGCAGATGAAGTGAGGGTTAAATTTAAAATAAGTAAGGACGGTTAGCTCAACTGGTTAGAGCGTACGGTTCACATCCGTAAGGTCACAAGTTCAAATCTTGTACCGTCCATTTGAAAAGTCCCCGGTTTTTTACCGTAGCTGGCCGGGATAAAAGGGGAATAAGTGGAAGACCAATTAAGCCGTGACTTGCAGTTCTTGATCAGACTCCAGGAAATTGACCTGGACATTGACAGGTATAGTGAAGAATGTGAAGGTATACCTGAGGAAATAAGCAACAAGAAGCAGGAAATTGAAAGGGTCAGGCAGGAATTCGACGAAAAAAATATGGCAGTAAAAGAACTGCAGTCAAAACACAAGGGGCTTGAACTGGATATTGCTGCAATAGAAGAGACAATAAAAAAGCAAAAAACTGATTTAAATGTCGTCAAAACAAACGATCAATACAAGGCAATACAGTCACAGATCGCAAAACTTGAGGAAGAGAAAAGTTCAATAGAAGAAATTATCCTGAAAACGATGGAAGAAATTGATTCTTTCAAGAAAAATTCTAAAGAAGCAGAGGCAAATGTCAGGCTTGAAGAGGGTAGAATAAACGATGCGATTAAGTTAATTGAAGCAAAGATTAAGGAATACGAGGATAAGCTTGCAGTTTTGCAGGAAGAAAGAAAAAACCTGGTGGTGTCAGTATCGCCAAATGCGCTGAAGAAATACGATTATATAAGGAAAAGGGGAAAAGACGGGCTCGCGATTGCGATGGTAGAAAACGATAATTGCGGGAGTTGCCATATAAAATTAACAGCCCAGCTGATAAATGAGGTTTCGAAAAATCAGGGGTTGGTTTTTTGTGACAACTGTTCGCGAATACTGTATATCCAGAAAAATTAACAAATAATATTTATAATACTAAAAGTTCTTTCTTAACTGATAAAAGGGATGAACAAAGAGTTGCTCGGGCGCTTTTAGCGTCCGAGAGGAAAGTCCGAGCTCCTATTTAGTGCCGCAACCTGTTTAACAGATTGCGGCCTTAAAAAAGGTAGTGGGTAATACCCATCCGCCGCAAGGCGAGAGGTGCGAACAGTGACGTTCCTGTTTGCAAAAACAGGGAATTCCTTCGGTACTCAAAGGAAAAACTGCCCGATAAGACGGTTGAAATTTGACCGTTAAAACGGCAGGTGAAACGGCAAAATCCTTACCCGGGTGCAAGTCAAAGAAGTATAATAGACGCAGGAGCACGGCGGAAACACCGTGCCAAGAGAAATAACTCTTACCCTTGAAAAGGGGCACAAAACTCGGCTTAACGTTCATCCCTTTTATTTTTTTTATTTATGCAATAAACTATCGCGTTATATCCTCAAATATTCACCCAGACTGTCTAAAAAACCCTCCAAACCAAGTAAAATCAAAAAAACCTTGACTTATTGTGTTTCTTGATGTATAATAGTGGAGTAGAGTGGGTTAAAGTGGATATGGATGGGGGATTATGGCTTTTACGGGTCACTTCAAACATGTTATAGACAGCAAAAACAGGCTTTTCATACCTGTAAAATTCAGGGAAGGAATAAAAGTATTTTATGTTACAATAGGGCTTGACGGCTGCCTTTATTTATACCCGGAAGAGGCCTGGAACAGGCTGATAAACAAATTTGAAAGTTTATCGTTAAAAAACAAAGAACATGAGCGCGCTTTTAAGCGCGCATTTTTTTCGGTTGCTGTTGATCTTCAGGCAGACAAAATGGGCAGGATATTAATACCGCAAGATTTAAAGAAACAGGCAAAAATACTGAAACAAGCGATAATCGTAGGAGTAAAGGACAGGATAGAGATCTGGCCGGAAGAAAAATGGGGCAAATACTACAAAAAAGCGAAAGACATAATAAAAAAGGTCGCTCCAGACCTGGAAATATAAACACATGGAGCATATACCTGTTCTTTTAAAAGAAGCCATGGAATACCTGAATGTCAAAAGCGGGGGCGTTTATATTGACGCAACGCTTGGCTTTGGAGGGTATTCCAGGGAAATTATCAAAAAGACAGGAAATGGCTTATTAATAGGAGTAGACAATGACCAAGAAGCTATCGTGCTGGCAGAAAAAGAAATTCAAAAAGCTGGTCAAAAGTATCAGGTCTTCAATGATAACTTTGGAAACATTGAAGAGATACTGAAAAAGTCAGGAATTGATTATATCGACGGGATTGTCTTTGATCTGGGCGTTTCAAGCTACCAGCTGTCTAACCCGGCAAGGGGTTTCAGTTTCAATGCAGACGGCCCTCTTGATATGAGAATGAACACGCAGGGTTACCTGACTGCTTATGATATAGTCAACGGGTACCCCGGAGAAAAACTAGCTGAAATATTCAATAATTACGGCGAAGAAAGATGGTCTAAAAGAATATCGGAAATAATAGTACGGACACGTAGTATAAGAAAAATCGAAACAACAAAAGAATTGTCTGAAATTGTAAAGAATGCTATTCCCGGCAGGTTTAAGGAAAAACACCTTCATCCGGCAACCAGGGTGTTCCAGGCGCTGAGGATTGAAGTAAACAGGGAACTGGAAAGCCTTGAAAAAGCCCTTGCATCGGTAATGAATCACTTAAGTACTGGGGCAAGAATTGTAGTAGTATCATTTCATTCCCTGGAAGACAGAATAGTGAAGCGATATTTTCAAAACAACACGGATAAATTGAATATTCTTACTAAAAAACCGGTTTTGCCTGGAAGTGCAGAAGTATCAATTAACTTCAGGGCACACAGCGCCAAATTGCGCGCTGCTGAAATGATAGCCAAATTGTAATGAAAAAACCGCAAGCAAACTATTTCCTGATAATAACTTTCATATTTCTTGTGGCTATAATATTTGCCTGGGAACAAATCGAATCTGTAAGGCTGCAGTATAAAATTGACAGGTTCAGTGAAGCCCTGCAGAAGGAACATGAAACTCAGTCAGAATTGCAGATTTTATGCTACAAAATGGAATCACCTGAAAGGTTGGATAAGCTTGCCAGGGAAATGAAGTTTGTCATTCCTAAAAAGGAAAGCATTGTTTTTGCCGGGAATATATAGATAATGGTAAACAAGCGCAGAAAATGAAAACCACCAACAAAAGGGTACTGGCAGTATTTTCAATGGTTATTCTGGCATATTCGGGTCTGATTTTCAGGCTTGGCTACCTGCAGATATGGAACCACCAAAAACTTGCATCCATGGTTGAAGAACAGGTAACCAAAAACAAGGTTAAGGACCCATTAAGGGGCGTCATATACGACAGGAACAAACATGTGCTGGCAATGAATGTGAAGTCTGTTTCGATTTCCGCTTCTCCGAATTCAATTGAAGACAAGGCGAAGTTCGCCAGGGAATTGTCCTGCGCTTCAGGGATCAGTGCGTCAGAAATTTATAAAAAAATCAACAAGGATGCGAATTTTGTCTGGATAAGAAGAAAAATGCCTTTTGAAGAATCAAGGCATATTGAGGATTTAAGCATAGAGGGGCTAGTTGTCCAGAAGGAAACAAGAAGGTATTACCCGTACAAAAACCTTGTTTCCCAGCTTGTAGGGGTTGTCGGCATCGACGGACAGGGGTTATCGGGAATAGAGTATTTATATGATTCCCTGGTAAAACAGAAGAAAGTTGTGGAAGTATTCAATCGTGACGGGCTAAGGCAGGAATTAAGGGTATCAACAAGTAAAAACTTGAATTCTCCGAACATAGTCCTGACAATAGACAGCACCCTGCAGTATATTGCAAACAAGGAATTGGGAGAAGCAGTCGAAAAATACAGGCCTTTGAATGCATACGTGATAATACAAAACCCAAAAAATGGGGAGATACTGGCGGTGTCAAATTACCCGAATTTCGACCCTAACGCAGGGAAATTTACCCCGGATGACCTTCTCATAACGGCTATCCAGAAAGTTTATGAACCCGGTTCAACTTTCAAGGTGGTAACAGCGGCTGCGGCACTGGCTGAAAATAAATACAATATGAATGACATAATTTTCTGTGAAAATGGAAGTTTCAAGTTCCAGGATATTGAGATTAACGACCATGAAAAGTACGGCAGCCTGACGTTTGAGGGGCTGATGGCGTATTCTTCCAATATTGGCTTTGCGAAAATCGGAAAGGAACTCGGCAGGGAAAAACTTTATTACTGGATGAGGCAGTTCGGTTTCGGTAATTACACAGGCAGCTCCATACCGGGCGAACAAAAGGGCCTGGTTAATAATCCTTTTGGCAGGAACTGGTCAATTGTATCGGCTCTCACAATTTCATACGGACAGGGCGTTGCAGTCACAGGTCTTCAGTTGATCAATGCTTATTCGGCAATCGCGAACGGCGGGGTATTATATGAGCCGCAATTCATTAAATCAGTCACTAACAGCAATGATACTGAAGTGATATGGTCAAGCAAACCGATGGTAATAAGGCGGGTACTGCCCGATGAAATAACGGTTAAATTAAAAAGAATGCTGAAAGACGTGGTTGATTATGGCACGGGGAAACTTGCTTCTGTCGATGGATACACGGTTTGCGGAAAAACAGGCACGGCACAGAAAATTGACCCTAAAACCAAAAAATATTCATCGTCGAAATATGTCGCGTCTTTTTGCGGTTTTCTGCCTGCAGAAGACCCTCAATTGACTATACTCGTCGTGCTGGATGAGCCAAAGTCAAATTACTGGGCCAGCGATGTCGCATGCCCTGTGTTTGCGCGCGTAGCCAAGGAATCTATAAACTATCTAAATATTCCAAAAAAGCAAGTGCGATATGATTTTACTAAACTCACTTATTGAAAATACTCCTTACCGCGTAATAGGCCAAACAGAAACCGATATAACCGGCATAACCTATAATTCCCAAAAAGTAAAACCAGGGAATATCTTCGTGTGTCTCCGCGGTCAGCATACCGACGGCGTAAAATTTGTTGATGACGCCATGGCAAAAGGGGCGTCGGTGATTGTAACAGAAAAGGAACTTGAAAAACCGGCTGAAGTAAGCCAGGTTATCGTTCCTAACGCGCTTGAAGCGCTCGCTTTGCTGTCTGCCAGATTTTACGACCTGCCTTCAAGAAAATTAAATGTTATCGGGGTTACGGGGACAAACGGAAAGACAACAATAACTTACCTGCTGGAATCTATTTTCAAATCTGCCGGAGCGCCAGCCGCGGTTTTCGGGACCATAAATTACAGGTTTGGGGAGGATGTAATATCTCCAGATACGACAACCCCATTGTCGTCGGATTTGCAATATTTGCTCGATAAGGCGGTAAAAAAACAGTATAAAAACGTGCTTATGGAGGTTTCCTCGCACGCACTGATGCTGAACAGGGTTGATTTTGTCGAATTTGATGCCGCTATTTTTACAAACCTGACCAGGGACCATATGGATTTTCACAAGTCATTTGAGGAGTATTTTAACGCAAAATTGAGGCTTTTTAAGGCCCTGGAACAAAAAGGTGAAAAAGAAAGGGAGAAATTTGCTATAATTAATAACGATGATGAATGGGGTAAAAAGATCCCGTCCCTGGCACGGTGCCGGGTCATTACTTACGGGTTAGACGGCAAGCCGGACGTTTACCCCTCTGGTTTGAAATATGATGCAGGCGGGATATCATTTGACCTGAATTTCAGGGATGAAAGCATCAAAATAAGGTCATGTTTGATAGGCAAGCACAATGTATACAATATTCTTGCCGCCGGGGCACTTGCGCTGAATTTCGGGTTATCCGGGGAATCGGTCAAAGCCGGTATCGAGAACCTCAGGGTTGTCCCTGGCAGGCTGGAGAAAGCGGGTAACGGCGGCCTCTTTACCGTAGTTGTCGATTACGCTCACACGGACGATGCCCTTAAGAACGTTTTACTGACATTAAAGGAATTAGCAGTCGGCCGGATTATAACCGTTTTCGGCTGCGGCGGGGACAGGGATAGGTCAAAACGGCCGTTGATGGGCGAAGTTGCCGTGAACCTGAGTGACTATGCTATTGTCACAAGCGATAATCCCCGCACGGAAAATCCCGGTAAGATAGTCTTTGACATAGAAGTCGGCATAAAAAGGGCTGCGAAGGAAAATTACGAGATAATCCTCGACAGGAAACAGGCAATAAAAAGAGCCCTTGAAATTGCGAAAAAAAACGATATAGTTTTACTGGCAGGGAAAGGGCATGAGAATTACCAGATAATTGGAACCGAGAAAATTCATTTCAGCGACAAGGAAATTGTCGAAGAAGAGTTAAGAAAAAAAGCAAACGGGCGAAATGGAAAAAGTAACGTTAAAGGAGCTGGTTAGTTCGACAAAAGGCAAGTTTATTTTTGGGGATCCCGGGTCTCCCGTTTTGAATATCTCCACCGATACAAGGCGCATCCAGCAGGGGGATATTTTTTTTGCGTTGAAAGGCAGTAATTTTGATGCCCATGATTTCATTGTAAGGGCAGCGGAAAAAGGCGCTGGGGGGCTTGTAATAACCAAGCTTACCAGGGAGATAGACAGGTTTTTCCCGAACATACCGGCTATAGTTGTTGTTGAAGATACAGTGCGGGCCTTGGGGGATTTCGCCGGTTATTACAGAAAAAAGCTCTCTCCGGTAGTCATCGGCATAACAGGGTCCAGCGGAAAAACAACCACCAAGGAACTTATCCGTTCAATTCTGAAGAATAAAGCCGCCACCCTGGCAAGTTCGAAAAATTATAACAACCTGATCGGTTTGCCCCTTACAATTTTTAACCTGGAACAACAGCACAAGTATTGCATATTGGAGCTTGGAATATCTATCCCGGGCGAAATGGACCGCCTTGCCGGAATTGCTTCGCCGGATATCGGCATTATAACCAACATAGGAAGCACTCATTTACAATACATGAAAACGCAGGAACAGGTTTTCAGGGAAAAAATCAAGCTGCTGCAGATCCTGCCGGAAAACGGTACAGCCGTTATAAACATTGATGACCCATACCTGGCTGGATTGATCAAGGATTTGAAGTGCAAAATATTGACTTATGGCCTGACTGAAAACGCGGTTGTCAGGGCAACATGCATAAGGATAGAGGAAGAAAAAACATTTTT
>MGVM01000011.1:18649-18779 GCA_001800495.1 Elusimicrobia bacterium RIFOXYB2_FULL_48_7 | reverse complement strand
CCGTAGCGGCCGGAGCCGAACCCGCCCCGGGGCGGTAAAAAGGTAGAATATAGATAAGCGAGGTAACACAGCATGGCCGATCTGATAGACCCTATAACCGGAGCCGCGGCGGAACCCCAGCCGACCGGCA
>MGVM01000011.1:18331-18612 GCA_001800495.1 Elusimicrobia bacterium RIFOXYB2_FULL_48_7 | reverse complement strand
ATCCCTCAAGCGGTTCCGCGAGATCCACGCCGCCGCCGAAGCCGGCGGGCCGCCGGAAAAGATCGAAGCCCAGAAGAAGAAGGGCAAGCTGACCGCGCGCGAGCGCATCGCCTACCTCGTGGACGAAGGCACTTTCCAGGAGCTCGGCCTGCTGATGGAGAGCCGCTGCACCGATTTCGGCATCAAGGACAAGCACATCAAGGGCGACGGCGTCATCACCGGCTTCGGCAAGGTGAACGGCCGCCTGGCGGCCATCTTCTCCGAGGACTTCACCCAGCTGG
>MGVM01000011.1:16853-18249 GCA_001800495.1 Elusimicrobia bacterium RIFOXYB2_FULL_48_7 | reverse complement strand
GTTCGGCGATGCATGGTATAACAGGACCAACGGCGAATGCATGATGCCCGTGGGCGCCCCGCCGGAATTTAAACCCCATATCTGCAGCGAGGTGAACTGGGACGGCAAACCGCTGAAGAACTATTTCTACGCCGCTTATGAGCGCGAGTTTGTCCTTCCGGAAAACTGGAAACCGGGGGAAGCATTTCTGCGCTTTGAACAGGTGAATGTGGAAGCGTGGGTGTTCATTAATTCAAAGTTTGTTGGTTACCAGAAAGGGCTGGAAGCAAAGGACATTCCCCTGCCGGCGGACATTAAACCGGGGCAGAATGTAAAGCTTACGGTTATGGCCAGCGCTTTCGTAACGGGAACAGTGGAATCCATCTCCACGCCAGAGGTTGTAATAAGAAGGCAGAGGTCTTCAAACAGCCGCGGGATTGTCGGCGATATATGGCTTGTCAGGCACGATCCCGCCCAGGAGAAGATAATAAAGGACATTTTCGTGGCTCCATCCGTCAGGAATAAAAATATCAAAGTGCGGGTGGAGTTCCCGCAAGACAAACCGTCAGGCAAGCTGGATATTACTATCGCGTCCGTGAAAACAGGCGCTGTGCTTAAAACTTTTTCCGCTAAAATAAACAGCGGCAAATCCCTGGGCGGCGGGATTTATGAATACACCTTCCCCTGGGCCAACCCCGTGCTTTGGAGCCCGGACAACCCGTGCCTTTACAAGCTTAATCTTTCGTGGTCGGATGACAAAAACAACCTTGTTGATGCCGGCTGGCCGGTGCAGTTCGGTTTCCGCGAAGCGTGGGTGCAGGGCACCAGGTATTACCTGAACAGACAGCCCTACTGCCTTAAAATCAGGATTTGCGCGCCTTTGCCGAACGAGGAATCCGCGGAATATATTTACAAGCACTCAATGGAATCCAATTACAACTGCCTGGAAATGGGCTGCGGCGGCAATAATTACATGGACATAGAAGCATCGCTCAGGAAAGCTGACGAGCTGGGCATGCTGATGATCATTATCCTGCCCTCGGCCGGCGAGCTTCGCAATACCTGGACAAAGCCCGGCGTGAAGGAAGACTACCAGAAGGAACTGGCGCTGTTTGTTAAAAAGATACGCAACCACCCCAGCGTGGTGTTGTGGTCAATGAACTTCAACCTGCTGGGCTACCCGCTGGACCTCAACCCGCACATGATAGGCACAAATTACCTCCCGCCGGAGAATATACTGGAATTCAAAACGAAACGCGTTATCTGGAAAGACACCGAGGCAATGGTTGATGAGCTTGACGGCTCCAGGCCCAAACTCCAGCACGCGGGCGGCAACCACGGTGATATTTCCACCAGCAATATCTACCTGAATTTCCCGCCCAAGCAGGAAAAGGACGACTGGCTCTTGCATTTCTCA